>DGDR01000175.1 GCA_002385545.1 Clostridium sp. UBA3947 | reverse complement strand
AGATGTGTATAAGAGACAGGCAAAGACGGGCTGCTTATGCCGCGAAAGCTACTTGACAGCCTCACATATATACGCTTTTGTTTTTGCCGGTGGGTAACTCTTAAGCATTACCCTAATTTTACCACCCACCGGCCTTAGCTATAACTTGGCGAAACAACTCTCTTCTTGCTCCTTATTTCACTTCCATGGTTTTGTCTTGTTTTAACCTTAACTCGTTTCTTTAAAAAGTAAAATCATGTCTCTAAAGTGACATTTTCATAGAATAAAATTATACTTTTTTAGGTGACATTTTCACTGAGTATTGACACATAAATTTTAAAAAATAACACTTTTGGTATAAGGTAGGCAAACTTATTCTAAAGATGGATTGTAATAATGTACCCAGATACCAGAATAATCTTGCTCAGGAAGGGTTTTAAGGTTAAGAAGTGTCACTTTAGAATCTATGTTATACTGCTCTTTACCTTCTCCGCCAACAATATGGAATTCTAATATATTTGAGTTTCTTTTCAATGTAAAGCTTAATTTCACAATATTTGGGTTGGTTATAAGCTTACTTTTATTGTTATAATGATACTCAATACATCCCTTCTTTAAGCCTATACTACTATTGTATAGGTCCTTGTTATCGATAGAAGCTTTATCCAAATATATAGCCGTAGCTGTTCTAAGTTCTGTAGTTATAAATTCAGCAGCCAAAAGGACATCATTCTGTATATTAGATTTTTTCTCTGCAGCTTCATATGTGTTAGTACCAAAAATATAAAAAGAAAAAAAAGGCACTAAAATTATCCCTAGCAAAGCTAGGGTTATAAGAATTTCTATCAAGGTCAAACCCCTAGTTTCTAAAATGCTATTGAGTTTCAAACGCGAGATTAAAGTATTCATAGATGTTCTCCGTCTTTTTAATTCACAGCCTATCAGATTTATAAGATTAATTTAATATTGATCAGGTATAAAAACAGAAATGGATATTTCTTTATCTTGGATTTTTGCCTTTTCCCTATGAATTCGCCCTGGCATTTTTATAGGCTGCTCCACCCCTGGAAATGAAATAGTTAGGTTTTTTTCTATAGATGTTTTGTCTGAGTTAATAGGTTGTTCTAATTTTTGCTGGATTATATAGAGTTCTTTATTTTTCTGTCCCGATATTTCAATGTTTCTATAACTATTTGCAAACAAAGCCAACAATGCAAAACTTATAACTAATAATATAGCAAGAGCTATTAACACTTCAACTAGTGTAAAACCTTCATTATTTGTTTCATTGCCAAAGCCCTTTTTCATAAGAAACACCACCACTAGCTCCCTCTTCTAACATATCTGGAAAAGTATCTGTAATAGAATTATCAAAAGTCAAAGTACTATTTCCTTCTGCTTCAAAAGATTTGCATATTAAGGCTCCGGTCAAGCTACCGCTTCCTTTCATCTTAACATGGGCATTAGGAGCATAAATGGCTCTTACATGTGCACTGGCAGCTCCTGATATTTCTATATGATTTCCTCCAGTGATAATATGTCCCGTAATACCTCCACTGTTTGCTATTATTAAATTTGCATTTTCTAAATGCACACAGCCCACAAATTTGGTATTGCCGCCTAAATTTATAGTTTCGCTACCCTTAAAATAAAGTATAACATCGCTAGCTTGTCCCCCATTATTTATGGTACCGCTATTCAAAATTTTAAACTCATTTCCAACATACAAATATAGTTTTCCCTTACCCGTCTTGTTTAGAGTGATTTTACCTGCTCCTTCTACGATAAGATCATCAGTAACTATAATTCTATCCTGATCTCCTATATGAACTACCAATTCGCTGAGAACGGTAATTTTAGAATAGCGACCATCATGATAAATATGATATGGGGGTGAGGGGTTCCAGCCAGCTTCAAATGCTCCTCTATTAGTAAGGTTTGAAGGAAAATCTGGGAAGTCGGGTAATTCATAATTTCTTATAGCTTCCAGTTTGTGAATTTCACCTTCTACGTTATCCTTTGGATTTGGTCTAGCTCCCGTTATTACTTTATCAATGTTACCATTTGGTCCAATGAATAGGTTTCCTTTTATATATGCACTCCAGGGAAAATAAATACTTCCCGGTTGCTCTGCGTTTGTAGCTACATCGCCAATTATCTTGGAGCTTCCTGATTGTCCCATATTTATATTGCTATTTGCAAATAAGGCTACATCTATTTCAGGAATATTTTCCCTTTGATATAGCTTTATTTGAACTGATTCTTTTATACTATCTACAGTTCCAGTAGCGGTTATAACAAGGCTGTTATCCTTATCCCTGTCCACTTTAACATTAAAATGGCCTGGAGTATCTTCATCTAGTTTTATAGGATTAGATTCAGGTGCATCTATTAATGACTCCACATAGGCAGACATATCAATATTATCAGGATTTGTGATAATATATTGAGCAACAGCGTCAGCTCCCGATTTAGCTAAATAATAGGCCTGCATTCTCTTAACAGCCCTCTCAGTTCCCATAGCATCCCTACTACCATAGTGCCAAATGGTAATTCCTAGTAGAGTTAAAATGGAAACTACAATGAGGACTGTCCCTAATGCCATCCCTTTTTGTGCTTTTATGATCTTCATGACAGCCCTCCTCAGCTACATACTATAAATACTTGACCTCTTTCTATATAAAATTAAGTATCCTCTCCTGGCAAATTTGATTCCGTTTCTTCATAAACTGGTCCAATTATTTTATAAGTTCCATCAGAGTTAACTTCTATGGAATATCTCTCATCACTATCTGGATCTGGATATTTTGGAACTTCTTTGAGATACCCCTTAGTCACAAGTAAATTTATGTCTAGATCATCAAGTGTACCTCCCTCAGCCAGATACACCTGGATAGCACTTTCAATAATTTTTATGTTTGCATCATTTGCTTTTATTTTTGCGGTAGTCTGTACATTTCTGTATACAGGTACTGCTATAGCTACCAAAATACCAATTATAACTACAACTACCATTAGTTCCACTAATGTGAAACCTTTTTGATTTTTTTTAAATTTTTTAAGCATTCTTATCCCCTTTCTTTTATGTTTTTATTTAATTTATTATAGTTAGGCGCTTATAGGTTGATGAAGCGCTTAACTAATAAATTAACCTATACAATTACCCTCAATAATTCTTCCATAGAAGTGGTTCCATCTTTCACCTTCATAAAACCGTGTTGCCTAATAGTAATCATTCCTTCTTTTTTAGCTACTTCATTTATACGATGTTCAGACTCCCGGTTGAGGATTAGTTTTCTTATAGATTCACTTATATGCAGAACTTCAAATATTCCTATTCGCCCCCTATATCCAGTGTTATTACAGCTATAACATGAGTTGGCTCGGTAAAGTTGTATTTTCTCTTCACCATCTTCTATAGGAAAATCAGGACAACTTTTTAAAATCTCTGATCTACTTACTAGGTATGGCACTTTGCAATGAGGGCAAAGAACTCTAATAAGCCTTTGTGCCACAACACCTGTTAATGCAGATGCGGTTAAGAAAGGCTCGATACCCATATCGTTTAAACGGGTTATTGCACCAGCAGCACTATTGGTATGTAAGGTTGATAGTACTAGATGGCCAGTGAGTGCTGATTCTATAGCAATTCTAGCTGTTTCCACGTCTCTTATTTCACCCACCATCATGATGTCGGGATCATTACGCAAAAATGAACGCAGGGCTGATGCAAAAGTCATGCCGGCCTTTATATTAACTTGAGATTGATTGATTCCCTCTAATCTCCTTTCAATGGGATCTTCAATGGTTACAATATTTTTATCAATAGAATTTAGCTGCGTTAAAATTGCATAAAGGGTTGTACTTTTTCCGCTTCCAGTGGGTCCAGTGACTAAGATGAACCCATAGGGGAGATTAATAATCCTATAGAAGATATCAAGTTGATCCTCGGGGAATCCTAACTCTGGTAATGTAATAAGTCTTTCACTTCGGTTTAACAGCCTTAAAGTTAACTTTTCACCATAAGCCGTCGGCAAAGATGCAACTCGAACATCAATAGTTTTAGAATGCACCCGCAGAGTAATCCTTCCATCTTGAGGTATCCTCCGCTCAGCAATGTCCATATTGGCCATAACTTTTATTCTAGATACCAAAGAGGCATGAAGTTTCTTTGGTGGATTCATAATTTCATGTAATACACCATCGATTCTAAAGCGAATACGAGTTCTGTTTCCAAAGGGTTCAATATGAACATCGCTAGCCCTTGATTCTACAGCTTGATTAAAAATTACATTGGCAAGCTGCACTGCCGGTCTATCCTTTGTTTCATCAATGACTTCAATATCAGGACTTATAATTTGTTCTACCTGATCAGTCTCAGTCTCTGCATGTATGCCGCTGCTTTCTGCAGAGTCATAATTGTTCTTATGTTCGAAATTCAGTGCTACCTTCCCCCAAATACCTGACTTTACTTGTTCTAGTGCTGCTTCAAGCTGAAAATCTGGGATTATTATGGGCTGTATGTCGTATCCTGTTAATATATGAATATCATCAATGGCAATTATATCAGTAGGATGCATCATTGCTACTAATAGTTTTTCATTTTCAAAACCTATGGGCACAGCCTTATATCTGTCTCTTATACACATCT
>DGDR01000074.1 GCA_002385545.1 Clostridium sp. UBA3947 | reverse complement strand
CTCCCCTTTAGGGGACGGAAACTAACTTAACAATATCAATCAATTGCGACTATACGTATGAAATATATTCTCCCCTTTAGGGGACGGAAACTTTTCTGTTTCTTATCTTTCTATGACATACGAAATGTATGAAATATATTCTCCCCTTTAGGGGACGGAAACAATATTGATTGCATTTCTGCTACTTTCTCATTTGTATGAAATATATTCTCCCCTTTAGGGGACGGAAACCTGCTAAATACATCATAATAAATGCCCCTTTCTTGTATGAAATATATTATCCCCTTTAGGGGACGGAAACCAAGATCTCCAAGACGAACGGGCTCTTTTGCTTGTATGAAATATATTCTCCCCTTTAGGGGACGGAAACCTTCATATTCCCCATTTTCATTCTCATACAATCGTATGAAATATATTCTCCCCTTTAGGGGACGGAAACTTTTCAATCGCGCATGCTTTTCTGTATTCATCAGTATGAAATATATTCTCCCCTTTAGGGGACGGAAACTTTTAAGCTTCTTTTAAAACCAGAGTTTCTTTCTTGTATGAAATATATTCTCCCCTTTAGGGGACGGAAACTATATATTATAAAAAAATATATAAGCCAATAGTATGAAATATATTCTCCCCTTTAGGGGCAATAATCTTTATCCAAAACTAATAGTTTTGAAAGGAGAATTTATTATGACCGTTTTATATGTTACAGAACCTGGAACAGTTGTAAGCATGAATGAAGGGCAAGTCGTTATTGAAACAAAAAGTGGACTTAAAAAATACATTCCAATTGAGACTCTTGAAAACGTTGTATTGTTTGGGCCATCTCATATAACTACTAACTGCCATATTTCTTTTCTTACAAGAGGTATAAACATAACTTATCTTTCAAGTTCAGGTAATTTCTTTGGTAGAACCGAATCAACAAAACATATTAATATCTATCGCCAAAGATCCCAGTTTAAACTTGGTGAGAATGAAGGCTTTTGTATTGAGTTTACACGAAGAATATTATATGCAAAAATCAATAATCAGAAAGTTTTATTAAGACGTTATAATAGATACCGTAATATTGAATCTGTTACAAAAAGTATTGATGAAATTGATATATTTTTAGATAAAATATCTAAAGCTAATAGTATTGAGCAAATGATGGGGTATGAGGGAAATGCATCTAAAGTTTATTTCAAATCATTAGGCCAACTCGTTAATAGCAACTTCAAATTTTATAATCGAAGCAAAATGCCTCCACGTGATCCTTTTAATGCAATGTTAAGCTTGGGTTACACTCTACTACTTTATGAAATATATACTGCCATATCTCTAAAAGGACTAAATCCCTATGCTGGATTTATGCATAAAGATAAACAAGGTCATCCCGCACTTGCAAGCGATATGATTGAAGAATGGCGTCCTGTAATAGTTGACTCTCTTGTTATGAAGTTAATTCAAAATAATGATATATTATTGAACGACTTCTATAATGATGGTGATGCAGTTTTGCTTACAAAAAGTGGATTAAAAAAATTTATACAAAGCTTTGAAAAAAAGATGCTAGATGAGATAAACTATTTGGGAGAGTATGACGAAGATAATGAAATGAACTTTAGACGTACCCTATTATTTCAAGCCAACTTACTTTCAAAATCTATAGATAATAATGATTTTAGTTTATATAAACCTATACATATGAGGTGATAAAAAATGGATGAATATCAAGAGGATTTTCTTTCAACTGATGAATCAGATATTAAAGAAAAAAGAAAGTATATTGTACTAGTTATTTATGATGTTGTAGACAATAAACGTCGTTCGAAATTAGCAAAATATCTTAAAAGTTATGGATTTCGTGTCCAAAGATCATCTTTTGAAGCTATAATTGATAATAAGGCTTATAATGATCTTGTAAATAATGTGGATAATTATATAAACATTAATGAAGACCTTTTAAGAATTTACAAAATATCTGGTAATGCTATAATTAAAACATGGGGTAAAATCGGTAAAACAGAACTTGAAGATGTTATAATAATATAACTTGGAGGAATATATATGAATGAGAATCTAGTGTTATTTAGCCCTATTGGAAGAAGTGATCCCATAAGAGGTAACTTTGATGGCCCTTTTTTACATATAATTCGTAATTATAAGCCAAAAAAAGCATATATTTTCCTTACCAAGGAAATGTGGGAATATGATATGTATGATAACAGATATGAAAAAGCAGCTAAATCAGTATTGAAAAACATTGAAATTATTAAAATTAATGCTTCTGAAATAGAAAAAGCACATGATTTCTTAACATTTGATAAGTATTTTAGAGAAATATTTAAAAGAATTGAAGAAGAAAACCCTAATTGTGAGGTATTAATCAATGTTACATCTGGAACTCCTCAAATACAAGCAAGTTTATATGTTTTATCTACACAATCTAGAATTAAAACAAGGCTTATACAAGTTTCAACACCTGCTGGGCGTTCAAATGATTGTCCCCCAGTTACAAAAAATTATGATATTGACTATGAAATTAAGAATAACATTGATAGTGATGAAGATTTTGAATTAGAAAACAGGTGTAAAGAAATTGAAGCTAAGAATGTAAGAAAAATAATTTTGGAGGAGATAATAATAAGCCATATATCCTCCTATGACTATAATGCTGCTCTTAGAGCATACAAACAATCAGAAGGTTTATTTAAACCTGAGGTAGGAATTATATTAGAAGCTGCTAAATACAGATTGGACTTGGATACAATAAATACTGAAAAGGTTTCTAGAAAAATAAATTATGATATATATCCTTTAAAAAGCAGTGATGTAAAGTATTTATTTGAATTTATATTATACTTAGAAATTAAAATCAAAAGAAATGAACTTTCTGAATTTTCAAGAGCAATATCACCTTGCTTAACTCATTTGTTTACTATGTATTTAAACTCTATGTTAGGAAAAGATTTTAAGACTTATTTTTGCACTAAAATAGGAAAAGATAGATATATCGTTACACTATCAAAAATTCCAGATGAATATAAAAAGTATTATGATATGGATTTTAATGGAAACTTCAGAGATTCTGAATTAAGTTCAGCAAGTCTATTACCATTTATCAAAGCTTGGTGTGAAAAAAATAATAGAAAATATGATAGTGAAATGACTCAAAAACTTCGATCTCTTGAAGAAAAAATAAGAAACCCAGCAGCACATAATATTGTTTGTATAAATGATTCAATATTTGAAAGAGAATTAGGAATTAAACCTCAAAAAGCGCTTGATATGATAAAATATTTATTTCAAGTATCAAATTCTAATTACAACAAGTCTATTAATTGGAACTCTTATGATAAAATGAATGAAGATATAATCAATCTAATTAATGATAAAAAACTCGATGAAAAATAGTATAATAAATTTAAACCTTGTCCTTGTAAATTGATAAAATTTAATAGTTCTTAGGCCTTAAAAATACCTAAATTTTGTTAAAGCAAAAAACGTTCTATAATAAATGTTGGGGTGTAAAACTTAAGATTTATTATTGAGCCTAACTTTTTTATCCCCTATTCAACTCCCCTCGCCTCCAAGTCTTTTATCCAAAAAAGCAAAAAGCCCTGATTTCTCAAGGCTTATCGTATCAGCGAATCGTTATGATTTGGTGGAGGCGAGGGGAGTCGAACCCCTGTCCGAAGGCAGCAATGCCTGAGCTTCTCCGAGTGCAGTCAGTATTTTAACATTCCCTCCACCTGACCCCTACTGACAGGGTTCAGGCTTTAGTAGCTTCATAAATCCCGTTCCTGAGGCAAAGCTTACTCAGGCTCGTTTCACCGCTGTCGACGCCAGATCCTAAGCCGCGGTACTCTTAGGCTGACGGCATGCAGACTAAGCTGCTAATGCTAAATTATTTTCGTTTGCGTTTATATTTAATTCCCGTTTTTTTAACGCAGGTACAGGAGACCTTCGACTCGCTTCTCAAACACGTCTTACCCCCGTCGAAACCAGTACGCCCCCTTATGTTTAGCGGGCTGGTTTTGTCAGATTGCTGACGCCCTAACGCAAACTGAAGTATTTAGTTATCAAAGACTACAGTTATTATAATACTGTAGTTTTAGTTAACATTCAATAGTGAATTTACCACTGTATTATTAAAATATTCCTCTATAAAAATAATATTGCATGCTGATTTAAAAAATAATCAGTTTACATATTTTTAGAAATTTTAATTTAAAAGCTTGTAAAGACTAGTACTTCATTTTACCTCTGAATTCTCTTTCAATGTCCCTCTTGGCTGCCCTTTCAAGCATAGCGTCTCGCTTATCATAGTCCTTCTTACCTCTAGCCACCGCTAAGCTAACCTTGACTTTTCCATTCTTTAAATAAAGAGCTAAGGGGACTAGGGTATATCCCTTTTGAGCAGTGTAACCTATAAGCTTTCTTATTTCACTTGCATGTAATAGAAGCTTTCTCTCTCTTAATGGATCCACATTAAATATGTTTCCTTGTTCATATGGGCTAATATGCATGTTTTTAACAAACACTTCACTATTTCTGATGTCAGCGTAACTATCCTTCAAGTTAGCTTTTCCTTGTCTTATAGATTTTACCTCGGTACCTACTAAAACAATACCCGCTTCATAGGTTTCTTCTATAAAGTAATCATGTCGGGCCTTTCTATTTTCTGCTAATGTCTTAGTTCCCTTATCCTTACTACTCATTGATTAACACCTCTAATCACATTGCTAAGTTATAATTATATCTGTTTTCACCATTATTGTCAATGGAAAGATAAAGGAGGATATGGCTGGAAAGAGTTCTCTATTCCAGCCTAGCTTTTTTACATATCTTCTTCATCTAAATACTGTGAATAATCTTCCTTATATGCATCTACTTCCTCTAAGTCTTCTTCCTCTTCTATATCTTCATCAAATATAAAACTTCCATCTGCAGCATCAAATTTATTTTCAAATTCTTCAACTGATAGAATTTCATATTTTTCTGAAAGATTTTCAATGGCATCCTTGGATACCTGTAGACCAGCTGCTGGATTTTCCTCACCATTATCACTGTCAGTAAGCTCAAAATGAATTTCTCTGTTATCCACATCTACCTTAATAACCCTAACTTTAACCTCATCGCCCAATTTATATATTTTTTTGGTTCTTTCACCTATTAAATGTAGATGCTTTTCATCATAGAAATAATAGTCATCATGAAGATTGCTTATGTGAACCAAACCTTCTATGGTATTTGGTAGCTCTACAAAGAAACCAAAAGAGGTAACAGAAGATATAATACCTTCAAATTCTTGACCTATTCTGTCAAGCATGTACTCAGCCTTCTTTAGATCATCAACCTCTCTTTCAGCCTCTTGAGCAATTCTTTCCATTTCCGAAGACTGTACAGAAGCATACTCTACTGCAGAGCTTAATTTCTTTATTCTCTCTTCTGTAATCTTTCCATTGATATATTCCTTTATTATCCTATGAATTATTAAATCTGGGTAACGTCTAATAGGTGAAGTAAAGTGGCAGTAATATCTCGCAGCCAATCCAAAGTGTCCTAGGGATTCTGGTGAATATCTAGCCTGCATCATAGAACGTAAAAGCAAAGTGCTAACTACCGTTTCTTCCTTTTTCCCCTTTACCTTTTCAAGTATTTCTTGTAGATTTCTTGGGTGCAACTCCTTTGTGCGCTTTACAGTATAACCAAGATTATAGATAAATTCATAAAAATGTTCTAGTTTTTCTTCCTTAGGCTCCTCATGGACTCTATACACAAAAGGAATGTTAGCCCAGAACATATGCTCAGCTACTGTTTCATTACAAACAAGCATAAACTCTTCAATAATCCTATTGGCTATGCTTCTTTCGTAAGGCCTTACATCTATAGGCTTACCATATTCATTTAATGTAATTTTACTTTCTGCAAAGTCAAAATCCACTGCCCCTCTAGCCATTCTTTTTTTGTTTAGAATATTGCAAAGCTCTTCCATTGTCTTAAAGTCATCTACTAGGTAATCATATTTCTTTATTAGGTCCTGGTCGTTATCTCTCAAAATTTTTGTTACATCAGTATAAGTCATTCTCTCGCTAGTTCTTATTACACTTTCTACTATTTCATGATTTAGTACCTTACCCTTATTATCAATTTCCATAAAGCAAGATAAAGCCAAACGATCCTGTTTTGGATTTAAACTGCATATACCGTTGGATAGCTTTTTAGGCAGCATAGGTATAACTCTGTCAATCAAATAAACAGAAGTACCTCTCTTTAAGGCCTCTTTATCTAATGGACTTCTTTCAGCAACATAATGAGAAACATCAGCGATATGAACACCAAGCCTATAATTACCGTTGGCTAGCTTCTCTATAGACACAGCGTCATCCAAATCCTTAGCATCTTCTCCATCTATAGTTACCATTCTCAAATTTCTTAAATCTCTTCTTCTTTTATATTCAGCTTCTGGAATCTCCTCAGGAATATTATCAGCATAGTTTTGAACCTTATCAGGAAATTCCTCAGGCAATTTGTAGCTTTTAATTATACTTAGTATATCTATACCCTTGTCGCCTTTCTTACCTAAAATTTCTACTACTCTACCTTCAGGATTTCTTCTAGCCTCTGGCCACATTGTAATTTCAACAATAACTACGTCTCCAGTCTTGGCTCCACCCTTTTCTGCCTTTGGTATAAATATATCATGATGAATTCTCTTATCATCTGCCACTACGAAGCCAAAATTCCTGCTATCTTCATAAACCCCTACAATGGTCTTATTAGCCCTTTCTAGGATTCTAACTATTTCCCCTTCTGCCTTTTTCTTTTCCTCGTTTTCCTTTAATATTTTGGCTATAACTATATCTCCATTCATAGCACCTTTTACGTTATCTGCTGGAATAAATATATCTGCATTATCATCATAAGGTATTACAAAACCATACCCCTTTTGATGTCCTTGAAATTTTCCCTTTATTAATCCCATTCTATCTGTAAGACCATACTTCCCAGCTCTATTTTTAATTATTATGCCTTCCTTTTCCATGGTCTTTAATATTTTTTTCATGGTTTGCATTTCGTCTCGGCCAATACCAAACAATTGACTTAGTTGATATAAGTCCATAGGCCTATAGGCTGCTTCCCTCATAAATTCCATTATTTTCTGTCTAACATTCATATTAACACCTCTCACCAATAAAATACTACTTGCTAAATTAAACTCCTTATTCTCTATCTCGTCTTTACCCGTCTCTAATGCTATTTTTAACAAGAGCAAAATAAATATTCACACTAAAAAACAAAAGCTGACTACTGCAGATATAAATTGCAAAAGTCAGCATAGCTTTTATATATGTATTACTTAGACACCAAATTCAAGGCTACCGTTACGATAGCAAACAATATAGCTAAAACTACAGTAGCTCTAGCTAACATAGCCTCTCTTGTTCTTGCCTTATTTTTTGAAAAAAAGCTTTCATTATTACCTGACATTAAGCCTTGTAATGCATCTGATTTACTTGGCTGTAAAAGCACAACTGCTGTTAACGCAAATGCAAGTATTATATCCGCAACTACTAAAAAAGTATACATTGGACAGCACCTCCTAACCCCTGTATTGTCATATGAATTAATTGTATCACACATTACATTATATTACAATAAAATCTTTATGTAAAAAGGACTGCACAAGCAGTCCTTAAGTTAAATTATCTCTTTCTGATATTGTAGAAAGCCTTTAAGCCTCTGTATTCTGCTACATCAAGAAGCTCTTCTTCTATTCTTAGTAATTGATTGTATTTAGCAACTCTTTCACTTCTTGCAGGAGCACCAGTCTTTATCTGACCAGCATTTACAGCTACAACTAAATCTGCAATTGTTGTATCCTCAGTTTCACCAGATCTGTGAGATACTACAGCAGTGTATCCAGCTCTTTCTGCCGTTTCTATAGCATTTAAGGTTTCTGTTAATGTACCAATTTGATTTAGCTTAATAAGAATAGAGTTAGCTACTCCTCTTTCAATTCCCATTTCTAATCTCTTTGTGTTAGTTACAAATAAGTCATCACCAACTAGCTGAACTTTGTGGCCAAGCTTTTCGGTAATAAGCTTCCAGCCTTCCCAATCCTCTTCAGCCATACCATCTTCAATAGAGATTATTGGATATTTTTCAACTAGCTTTACATAGAAGTCTACCATTTCTTCTGGTGTTAACACCTTTCCTTCACCAGCTAAGTTATACTTACCATTTTCATACAATTCAGAGGATGCTGGGTCAAGGGCAATATAGATGTCTTTTCCTGGTTCATAGCCAGCCTTGCTTATAGCTTCGATAATAACTTGAATTGCTTCTTCGTTGGATTTTAAGTTAGGAGCAAAACCACCTTCGTCTCCTACACCTGTTTCGTAGCCCTTTGACTTTAATAAAGCCTTTAATGTATGATAAACTTCAGCGCACATTCTTAATGCTTCACTAAAGGATGATGCACCGGCAGGCATAATCATAAATTCTTGTAAATCCACATTATTGTCAGCATGCTTACCACCATTGATTATGTTCATCATTGGTACTGGCAATACCTTGGCATTTACTCCTCCTATGTACTGGTATAAAGGTAAACCTAAATAATTTGCAGCAGCCTTTGCACAAGCTAAGGATACTCCTAAAGTAGCATTGGCACCTAGCTTTGATTTGTTTTCTGTGCCATCTAATTCTACTAATATTTTGTCTATAAGAACCTGATCAAATACATTAACCCCTGCTAATTCTTCAGCAACTATAGTATTAACATTCTCAACAGCCTTTAAAACACCTTTTCCATTGTACTTTGATGCATCGCCATCTCTTAGCTCCACTGCCTCGTGAATACCAGTAGATGCTCCTGAAGGTACTGCCGCTACTCCAACTGTACCATCTTCAAGAGTTACTTCAACTTCAACTGTAGGAAATGCTCTAGAATCTAGTATTTGTCTAGCGTATACATCTACAATTTCCACATAATTTTTCATATAAAAACCTCCTTAGATTTTCTAGATTTATATATATGAATATATATAAATGTGCCTTAGAAAATTTAACCACATAAAGACACATTTATATTATATCCATAAAACTCAATTAATTCTACTAAAAATACATGATTTTATTTTTCAATTAGTGAAGTCCCTGTCATTTCTGCTGGCTTCACTAGCCCTATTTCTTCAAGTAAAGTAGGAGCTATATCGCTTAGTCTACCACCAGATCTTAAGCCCTTAGCACTATCAGAAACATGTATAAATGGTACTGGATCCGAGGTATGAGCTGTCATTGGCTTTCCTGTGGAGTAATCAATCATTTGCTCCGCATTACCATGGTCTGCAGTAACAAATACAGAACCACCTTTTGCAAGGACCTTATCTACCACCTTACCCATACATTCATCCACTGTTTCTACAGCCTTAACCGCTGCCTCAAAAACTCCTGTATGGCCAACCATATCGGGGTTTGCATAGTTTACAATAATTAAATCATAAATATCCTGGTCTATCCTTTTTAAAAGTTCCTCTGTTAGTTCATAAGCACTCATTTCTGGCTTTAAATCATAAGTGGCAACCTTTGGAGATGGTATCAGCACTCGATCCTCCCCAGGATTTGAAAGCTCTACACCACCATTGAAGAAAAAAGTAACATGGGCATACTTTTCAGTTTCTGCCATTCTAAGCTGTCTCTTTCCTAAACCACTAATATACTCTCCTAATGTATTTTTATAGGACTGTGGTAAATAGGCTATTTTCACATTTTCTATAGTTTTATCGTATTGGGTCATAGTTACAAAGTTCAATTTTAGCCTTTCTCTTTCAAAGCCGCTAAATTCCTCATCGTTTAATGCCCTTGTCATTTCTCTAGCCCTATCTGGTCTAAAGTTAAAGAAGATTACTGAATCATTGTTTTTTATCGTAGCCACAGGCTTTCCATCCTCTGTAATAACTACTGGTAAAACAAATTCATCGGTTTTATTGTCATTATAAGACATTTCCATTGCTTTAATTGGGCAATCGTAATATTCTCCAATACCATTAACCATGGCATCGTAGGCTAGCTTTATTCTCTCCCAACGATTATCTCTATCCATAGCATAGTATCTACCAGAAATCGTAGCAATATGACCATTATTTAATTCCTTTAAATAATCTTCTATCTCTGCAATAAAATCCTTACCAGAGGTAGGCGGTGTGTCTCTACCATCCATAAAGGCATGTAGATAAACCCTACTTAACCCCTTATCCTTTGCTAATTTAAATAAGGCTTTAACATGATCAATGTGAGAATGAACTCCGCCATCGGATAGTAGACCTAGCAAATGCAAGGAGGAATTATTTTTTATAGCCATATCAACGGCATAGTTCAAAGCTTCATTTTTGAAAAAGCCTCCTTCTTCTATCTCCTTAGTAATTCTTGTAAGCTCTTGATATATAATTCTACCAGCACCTATATTTAAGTGTCCTACCTCAGAATTACCCATTTGTCCTTTAGGAAGTCCAACATCTAGTCCACTGGCTCGAAGCTCAGTATAGGGATACTTCTTTATATATTCTTCGTAGTTAGGCTTCCTTGCAGCCATAACAGCATTTCCATCAACTTTATCGGTTATTCCAAATCCGTCTAATATCATTAACACAACAGGTTTCTTACTCATAATTATCCTCCATTAAATTTTTACAAGTTATCTATTAATAATTATTATTAATTATATCATACTATAGCAATTTAGTATATAGAATACATACCTACTTAATTTTTTCCTATTTATATATCAAAAATACACAAATATCTAAACATTATTAATAAACTAACAAATTTACATATTGTACAAGCCTTTGTGATGAAAAAATGTTAAATTTATGCTACAATATTTATATAGAATTACATTCACTCCAAGACATAAAATTTCTAATTGAATGGAGGGTATATTATGAAAATCCATACTCTAATGACAAAATTCAAGCATTTAAGTACGGTTTCAAGCCAGGACAGCCTACAGACTGCCCTAGAAAAAATGCGAGAAACCGACATAAAATCAATACCAGTTGTGGATGGCAGGAATTTTTTAGGTATCATTTTTAAGGATAAAATATTAGAGCTATTCCTTTCAGATGTGGATTCAGAAAAAAGACTAAAAGAAGCAAAAGTAGAATCATTAATTGAGCAAATTCCTACCTTAAGTGAAGAAAGCGGTTTTGAGTATATAGTAAACACATTAAGAGAAAACGATGCGGAATTTGTAGCAATAGTAGATAAAGAAAATAAATTTTTAGGAATTATCCCTCACAAGGCAATCTTTGATGAAATGGTAAACATAATGGGATTATATAACGGTCGTAAACTTACTATATATTTACATGACATTCCAGGACAATTGGCTAAGGTTGGTCAAATAGTTGCAAGAAATAGAGCTAACGTTCAAAACCTTATATTGAGAAACCCACAAATCAAAATGGATATTAGGGAAATGATTCTTAGGGTTGATGAATCTGTAGTAGAACAATTAAAGGCTGATCTTGAAAGAGCTGGTTATAGAGTAGAGTGTTAATATAAATTATTAGGGTGACCCTCTTATTATTAAATGGGTCACCCTCTTTTAAGCAAAAAAATTATTTAATTAGAGACTTACCTGTCATTTCAGCTGGAATTTCTAAATTCATTGCTTGAAGCATTGTTGGAGCTATATCAGCTAAAATACCACCATCTCTCATTTCTTTTGCATCCTTAGCTACATATATGAATGGCACTGGTCCAGTAGTATGAGCTGTCATTGGCTCTCCTGTGGAATAATCAATCATCTGTTCAGCATTTCCATGGTCTGCTGTTATAAATACCGTTCCATCCTTCTCAAGAATCTTGTCCACAATTTTACCAACACAAACATCAATAGCTTCAATAGCTGCTTTTGCCGCTTCAAACACACCTGTGTGACCAACCATATCAGGGTTAGCGAAATTTAATATGATTACATCATATTCATCTGAATTTAATCTGTTAATTACTTCATCTGTTACTTCATAAGCGCTCATTTCAGGCTTTAAATCATACGTAGCAACCTTAGGAGAAGGTATCATCACTCTATCTTCACCAGGGTTAGGAGCCTCTACTCCTCCATTAAAGAAGAAGGTTACATGAGCGTACTTTTCTGTTTCTGCTATTCTTAATTGCTTCTTTCCTAATTTGCTTAAATACTCACCTAAAGTATTTGTATAAGATTGAGGCTTATAAGCAATGTGTACATTTTCTATAGTCTTATCATATTGGGTCATGCATACGAAATATAAATTTTGGGTTTCTCTTTCAAAGCCTGCAAATTCTCTATCATTTATAGCCCTAGTTATCTCTCTAGCTCTATCAGGTCTAAAGTTAAAGAAGATTACAGAATCTCCGTTTTTAATAGTAGCAGTAGGCTTGCCCTCTTCTAAGATAACAGTAGGAAGTACGAACTCATCAGTTTTATTGTCATTGTAGGACTTTTCCATAGCTTCTACAGCACTGGCTGCTGTTTCACCTATTCCATTAACCATTGCATCGTAAGCTAGCTTTACTCTTTCCCATCTATTATCTCTATCCATGGCATAATATCTTCCAGATACTGTAGCAATCTTACCATTACCAATTTCCTTTAGATAATTTTCCACGTCAATTATATAATCCTTTCCTGAGGATGGTGGTGTATCTCTTCCATCCATGAAGGCATGTAGATATACCTTGGAAAGTCCTTTATCCTTAGCTAATTTAAAAATAGCTTTTAAATGGTCAATATGTGAATGCACTCCTCCATCAGAAACAAGTCCCATTACGTGGAGCGCTCCATTGTTTTCAATAGCCTTTTCTACTGCAGTATTTAATACCTCGTTTGTAAAGAAGTCTCCATCTTCTATAGCCTTTGTTATTCTAGTAAGCTCTTGATAAATAATTCTTCCAGCTCCAATGTTTAAGTGTCCAACCTCTGAGTTACCCATCTGCCCATCTGGCAAACCAACATTGAGGCCACTAGCCCCTAATTGCACGTGAGGATATTGCTCAAATAATTTATCAATATTAGGCTTGTGTGCAGCTCTAATGGCATTTCCGTCTTCTTTATCGCTAATTCCAAAACCATCTAATATCATTAGCATTACAGGTTTCTTGGTCATCCTTTTATCCTCCTTTTTTTAAAATACAAGACAACGAATTTACATTTTTTAGTGTCCAAATCAAGAATTATGAAAGAAATTCAGCTACAAAGCTGAATTTCCCATAAATGACAAATACATTGTCAAAGGTCATTAATTAAAAATTTACGATAGCTGCAAAATCCTCTGGTACTAAGCTAGCACCACCAACTAAAGCTCCATCTATGTCTGACATAGCCATTTGTTCCTTTATAGTTGATGGTTTTACAGAACCACCGTACTGAATTCTAATAGCATCTGCAACTTCCTGTCCATATAGATTCTTTATGCAAGCTCTAATGAAGGCTATAGTTTCGTTAGCTTGTTCAGAAGTAGCAGTTTTTCCAGTTCCAATTGCCCAAATTGGCTCATAGGCAATAACTAGCTTCTTAACCTGTTCTCCAGTTAGTCCAGCTAAGTCAAGCTTAACCTGTCTGCCTATAACCTCTTCTGTAATGTTAGCTTCTCTTTCTTCTAAAGATTCACCAACACAAAGGATTGGAACTAGATTATGGGCAAAGCAAGCCTTAAGCTTTTTATTAACTGTTTCATCAGTTTCGTTGAAATACTGTCTTCTTTCGCTATGTCCTATAATAACATAATCTATTTTTAATGCCTCTAGCATTCCTGGTGCAACTTCTCCTGTGAAAGCACCCTTTTCTTCAAAGTGTACATTTTGAGCACCTACCTTTATGTTTGTACCTTCAACTGCCTTTTTAACAGCGTCCAAGCAAACAAAAGTTGGGCATACTACTACTTCACACTTTGCATCTTTAACTAATGGCTTTAAGGCTTCTACTGTCTTCACAGCCTCGTCTACAGTATAATGCATCTTCCAGTTTCCTGCAATAATAGGTGTTCTCATATCTAAATCCTCCTTTTTATAATTTAACTCCCTACTTAAGAAAAAGCTTAGAGCACTTGCTCCAAGCCTCTATCAATCCAATTTCTAAATTCTAAAATTCTAGCTCATAGATTCTAGCTAACAAGATCTAAAATTATTTATCGTTTAAAGCAGCAATTCCTGGTAATTCCTTACCTTCTAAGAATTCAAGAGAAGCTCCACCACCAGTGGATATGTGAGTCATCTTGTCACCAAATCCAAGATTATTTACAGCTGCAGCACTATCTCCTCCACCGATTACAGTAGTAGCATCGGAATCTGCCATAGCTTTAGCTACAGCAATAGTTCCAGCAGCAAAGTTCTTGAATTCTGCAACACCCATTGGTCCATTCCAAATTACAGTCTTAGCATCCTTTACTGCATCAGCAAATAATTTTTCTGATTTTGGTCCAATATCAAGACCCATGTATCCGTCTGGAACATTTTGATCTTCAGTGATAACAGCCTCTGCATTAGCATCAAACTTATCTGCTACTCTGTTATCAACAGGAAGTAAGAACTTAACTCCCTTTTCTTCTGCCTTCTTAATCATATCTAAAGCGTAATCTAATCTATCAGCTTCTACTAAGGAATTTCCTATAGAATATCCCTGAGCCTTTAAGAAGGTGAAAGCCATTCCTCCACCAATGATTATTGTATCTACCTTATCAAGTAAATTGTTTATAACATTTATCTTGTCTGAAACCTTTGCTCCACCTAATATTGCAACGAAAGGTCTTACTGGATTGTTAACAGCATCTCCTAGGAACTTTAATTCCTTTTGAATTAAATAACCACAAACTGCTGTATCAACAAATTTTGTAACTCCTACTGTGGAGCAGTGTGCTCTGTGAGCAGTTCCAAATGCATCATTAACATATACATCTGCTAAAGAAGCTAAATCCTGTGAAAAGTTATCTTCATTCTTTCCTTCTTCTTTTCTGAATCTAGTATTTTCAAGAAGAACAACGTCTCCTTCTTTCATTGCTGCTACAGCAGCCTTAGCATTTTCTCCAACAACATTGTCATCAGCAGCAAATACTACTTCCTTGTTTAATAGCTCAGAAAGTCTCTTAGCAACTGGTGCAAGAGTTAAGCTTGGGTCTGGTCCCTTAGCCTTTCCTAAGTGTGAGCAAAGAATAACCTTAGCTCCATTTTCCATTAAATATTTAATTGTTGGAAGAGCACCAACTAATCTATTTTCATCTGTTATAACGCCATCCTTTAGAGGAACATTAAAGTCGCATCTTACAAGCACTCTTTTGCCTTTAACTTCGATGTCTTCAATAGTCTTTTTATTAAAACTCATTTACTTCACCTCTTATCTTTATTAAAAAAGCCTGGCCTCATAGCCACCTGTAGACGCCTGGGACTCCTAAAAGGAGCCCAGCATCAACACTACAAAACCAGACCTTTACTTCATAATTTATTAATTTTATAACTTATGAGAATTACTCAGCATCTACCTTAGCAGCATGAACTGTTAAGTCAACTAGCTTGTTTGAATAACCCCATTCATTGTCATACCAAGCAACTAACTTAACGAAGTTAGGATTTAAGGAAATACCTGCATCTGCATCGAAGATAGATGTTCTCTTGTCATGGATGAAGTCAGTTGAAACAACTGCGTCTTCAGTGTATCCAAGAATTCCCTTTAACTCACCTTCTGAAGCAGCCTTAACAGCAGCCTTAATTTCTTCATAAGTAGCTGGCTTTTCAAGTCTGCAAGTTAAGTCAACAACAGATACATCTATTGTTGGTACTCTGAATGCCATACCAGTTAATTTTCCGTTTAATTCAGGAATTACCTTACCAACAGCCTTAGCAGCTCCAGTTGATGAAGGAATTATGTTAGTAGCAGCTGCTCTACCACCTCTCCAGTCTTTCTTTGAAGGACCGTCAACAGTCTTCTGAGTAGCTGTTGTTGAGTGAACAGTTGTCATTAAACCTTCAACTATACCGAAGTTTTCATGAATAACCTTAGCTAAAGGTGCAAGACAGTTTGTTGTACAAGAAGCGTTAGAAATAACCTTTAAGTCCTTAGTATACTTTGTATGGTTAACTCCCATAACAAACATTGGAGCATCTGCTGAAGGAGCGGAAATAACTACCTTCTTAGCGCCACCTTTGAAGTGAGCTGAAGCTTTTTCTGTAGTTGTGAATACACCTGTACATTCAAGTATGTATTCTGCTCCACAGGAAGCCCAATTGATGTTTGAAGGGTCAGTTTCAGCAAATACCTTTATTGATTTTCCATTAACAACTAATGCATTGTTAGCTGCATCTACAGAAACTTCACCAGCGAACTTGCCATGAACTGAATCGTAAGTCAACATATAAACCATGTAATCCAAATCGATAAAAGGATCGTTAATCCCCTTTACTTCTACTTCTGGATTTTCTAAGGCCGCTCTAAAAGCAAGACGTCCTATTCTTCCAAAACCATTAATACCTACTTTAAC
>DGDR01000208.1:2434-28855 GCA_002385545.1 Clostridium sp. UBA3947 | reverse complement strand
TCTCACTTTCCCTTTTTTCTTCTTCAATTTTAATTCCCCTCTTTATCTGAATTTCGTCACTGTTCTACATAATTATATACGATTTTAGCCATTAATAGTTCAAAAAAAATTAAAAAATTTAATTATTTTTTTTAAGAATTATGTGGTAGAAATTTCTTGGGTTTTAGGAGCATTATATGGAAAAGAGTGTATAAAACTATGTAACAAATTTCGCTTAATAGAATATCATGTAGTATAAGTATTAATTGCCGAAACTTTACAGGATTTTGGCAAGGTAAACTATTAGGGAATTAAAATAAGAAACCAGCTTTTAAGAAATAAGGAGGGTTTAATAATGTATTCAAAATGCAGCTGTTCCCAAGGTATGGGATATGGATTAGGATTTGGCGGAGGTTTTGGTAGAAGCTCCAATTGTATTTGTGATTTCCCAACATTAATTATATTGATTCTTATAGTGCTTCAATTCTCAAAGAGCAATAAAGATTGCTACGAAGATTATGATGACTAGACCTTAAAATTAAAAATTAGAAAGTAATAAACTAATTTTGAGGATTATGTTAAGGAGGTTTAAACATGAGTAGATATGCTTCCAATGATAAACAGGTAAATAATGAAATCTTATTTATAATTGCCTTATTTTTCTTGTCTTGTGCAGGCTGTGGAAGAGGGATTTATTAGATAGAACAGAAATTTTAATGTAAGAAGCCTTTATCCATTTGAGATAAAGGCTTTTGTATTGCACACATGATTTTTATTTGGATGCTATTTTATGGTATAATAAAACATTATTGCGTTAAAAAAGATATTTTTCATGTGGCCTTTTTTAGAAAACTACACAAAATATATAGAGAGAAAAATTATAAGGAGATATAAAAGCTTATGAGAATCTTTAGAGAATACCTTAATTTGCCGAGAGAAGTCTATGTATTGGCAGCAGCAAAAACTATAAATGGATTAGGTAACTTTATAATGCCTCTTTTGACCTTGATTTTAACAGAGAAGATTGGCCTAAGCGGTGGTCAGGCAGGCTTTTATATGTTAATGCTAAATGTTTGCTTTGTACCGGGACTATTATTTGGAGGAAGATTAGCTGATAGTCTTGGGAGAAAAAAGGTCATTATAATATTTCATAGCTTAGCCGCTGTAGTGTTTATGACCTGTGGCTTTATCAAACCCTCTATGCTAGTGGTATATTTATTGATGCTGGGTTCATCCTTGTTGGCAGCTTCCCTACCTGCCTACGATGCCTTACTGGCAGATTTGACAAATGAACATAACAGAAAGAGATCCTTTACCTTGACCTTTATGGGCCATAATTTAGGATTTTCTATTGCTCCAGTGTTGGGAGGGTTTTTATTCAGAAACTATCTTTATTTGGTCTTTGTTATTGATGCAATTAGTACCGTTATTTCTGTACTTTTAGTAGCAATATTCATTCCTAATGGGCAACTTCATAGTTTACAAAGTGAAAAGGTGTCTGTGGAAGAGAAAAATGAAGATAAAAAATTAAATGTAATTCAGTTCTTGTTAAGCAATAAATATATTTTAATTTTTTCATTTATATTATTTTTCTATAATTTTTGCTTTTCTCAATTGGCCTTTACTCTTCCAATTCATGTAGTGGAGTTATTTCCTGAAAATGGAGCCAAGTATTATGGTACGATGGAAGGGCTAAATGGTGTTCTAATATTATTTTTAACACCTATAATGACCAGACTAACTATAAGAAGCAGGCCAACTAGGGCTATTGCTCAAGGAGGATTGCTTTATACCTTATGCTTTGCAATATTAATATTCGTTGCACCCCTTTCCATGTTTTATTTATCTATCATTGTTATGACCTTCGGTGAAACTATGATAACAGTAAATAATAATGCTTTTATATCTGGTATGACCCCGCCAGAATACAGAGGAAGGGTAAGTGGAATCTTTCAAATAATATATGGGGCAGGTTTTGCAATAGGACCTTTTATAATGGGAATTTTATTAGATTACATTCCAACAAAATCTGTTTGGACTATTATAACAATATTAATGGCTACAGCTTCCATACTTATGATGTGGCTTACTAGAAATATGAGAAAGAAAAAAGTAGAAGGTCGTTATTAGAAGAAAAATATGCTTGTCTAATATTGCATAACCTTGATGGTTGCGGTAAAATCTTTTTTAGTTTAAGGGAAAGGATGCATTAAATGGATAATAATATAGTTAAATATTGTCAGAATACAGAAAGTATAAGTAAAGTGTTCGATTTATTTAAAAGAGAATTTTTAGATAACTATGAGTTTTTAGATACAGAAGAAAAAAAGCCAGTTTTAAAAGCTATGCCATATTGTTATCGAATGTGGTATTATTCAGCCTTAATTTCTAATACCTCCTTAAGTCCAGCAAATTTTATAAATATGCAGATTAATGAAAAGTATGATAAGGAGCAGGTAGTTCTTCCTATAGCAAGACCTATATATACAAGAAAAAAGCTCAAGGATTTTCAGCAGGAGTTTATTATTTTTACGGTGGATGAACATCCTGTATTAAAGGACTTGGAATACTTTTTAAGCCAGTGCAGGCCGGATATTGGGGTGGATGAAAGTGGTTTGCTGCTAGAGGAGGAAAGAGAACGAATAATTGATTCTTTAAACTTTAAAGAAGTTTTTTATGTAACCTTTTTAACCAACACCTCCTATGAACTTGGATTGTTGAAAAAGATGCCTTCTATAGGAGTGCATAGAGCTATGGCAGTAGCCAATAACATGGAGGTGTTTTTCAATTTATCTAGGAGAGAACAGTTAAAAAGAATAGTGGAGGCGGTACTCTCCATTGCTTCAAAGCAAATATGTCAAGTGTTTCCTTTTGATAGAAGCTCTTTTAGTGTAAGCTCTTTAAGGAAAATGATAAGGGATGCTGTAGATTTAAATGAATATATAAATAATATAATGGAAAAGTACAATATAGTTGTGGATTTTAATGAGCTAGAGCAAATTGACATTGAAAATCTTGACGATATTGATATTGATAACCTACCTAAGGAGTCAATGATGGCCCTTGCTATTAGAATGGAATTGGCTTTTGCTATGGATGCCTATATAGCAACTCCTTTGGGTTATTATTTGCAACTTCTTCAACCAATATACATATATACCTACAATGCTACTACACATTTTTATGAACTTTATCAAGCAGAGCAAAGCAATGTGCCCTTAATAAAATTATATTTTGCAATGCCTAATGGATTAGATTTAACTGTTCTTGGTGAAGATGTTATTCTTGATGGTAATAAGCCAAAGAATAGATTCCAAGCCTTTAACACAAAAATAGACTATGAGCAGGCCTTGGAGGATATATATGAATACCAGGTTGCTAACACTTGGGATAGATGGTATAACGTATTAGATGAGCCTCAAATTGATATAGCAGGAACTTATTTTAATGGTAAGCCTGCTAGAAGGGTAAATTCTAAGGAGGAGTTAAATATAGCAGCCTCTGAAGGGGATGAGGTTGTAACCAATAGAAATCGTGCCTATATTTTTAAAATTAAAAATACCGCTCACAAGCGAAAGTTCATAACCGTTGCCTTAAAAGGGTCGCAGACTATGTCCCAAATGTGCGATGTTATCATGGAGAACTACAAGTTAGAACATGAGGACTTATATTCCTTTTTTATGAACAATAAGTCCTTTGATAGGGATTATGAAATCCCATGCCCAGCAGAAATTAATAGCGATTTCACGGCAGATATAGTTAAGCTTTATGAGCTAAGATTGATAGTAGGGCAAAGGTTCCTTTTGGTTTATAACTTTGATAAGAAAATTACCTTTGAAATTGAATTTTTAGGAGTGGAGCCTTTACAAAAGGGAGAAGAATATCCTAGGATAGTGGCAAGTCAAAAGTAAGGACAGAAGCAGGAGTGATTATATGAAAAAGATAGTATTAGCAGGAGGGTGTTTTTGGGGCGTTGAAGCCTATTTAAACACCTTCAAGGGAGTTATTAACACAAGGGTTGGCTATGCAAATGGCCATGTGCCTAATCCAACCTATGAAATGGTATGTGAAAATAATACAGGTTATGCTGAAAGTTGCTATGTAGAATATGATGAAAAGTTGCTACCTTTAGAAAAGTTATTGGAGCACTTTTGGGCAGTAATAGATCCTACCATTTTAAATCGACAGGGTCATGATATAGGTAGTCAATATAGAACAGGTATCTACTATATAGATAAAGAGGATTTAGATATAATACTAAAATCTAGGGATAAGGAGCAGGAGAAGTACGATAAAAGGATTGTCACAGAAATAGAGCCCTTAAGAAACTTTTATGAGGCGGAGGAATATCATCAAAAGTACTTGGAGAAAAACCCTAACGGCTACTGTCATATACCTAGAGAGCTTTTGCAGATGAAGGATGAATAGTAAATTGCTTTTTATATGCATATAATTATTAAGTTGTTGCCACAATAAAGGATAAAAGTATTGAGGAGGAATTATTGTGGCAAATATACCTAAGGTTTCAAATAGCTATTGGATAGAATCTATGAAAGGTCAGGGATATCAAGCTCTGAAAAGTGATCTTATAGTAGATGTGTTAATTATCGGAGGAGGAATTACGGGTATAACAACGGCCTATCTATTGCAGAAGGAAGGGTTAAAGGTAGTTGTGGTGGATGCGGATAAGATTCTATCAGCAACTACTGGACATACCACGGGAAAAATTACTATACAGCATGGACTTATATATGACAAACTGAAAATGCAATTTGGAGAGGAACAGGCCAGGATATACGCTGAAGCTAATATGGCAGGCCTACAATTAATACAGGATTTGATAAAGGAGCATAATATAGATTGTGATTTTATTATGCAAAATAGCTATGTGTATACCCAATCCGAGAGCTATATACAGCAGCTACAGGATGAGGTGAAAACTGCTCAAGAGCTTGGAATTAAGGCTGAGTATTTAGATACAGTGCCCTTGCCTTTTAAGGTACAAGGGGCAGTGTGCTTTCTAGATCAGGCTATGTTCCATCCTAGAAAGTACTTATTGGCTCTAAGTAATATCATTAATAATAAGGAACAGTGTATATATGAGGTTACGAGAGCTCTGGATATTGAGCACAATCCTGTGGGTAATAAAAACTTAATTATAGCCCTAGAGGATGGAAGAAAGATCTACAGCAATTATGCAGTGATTGCTAGTCATTTTCCTTTTTATGATGGCTTTGGAATGTATTTTGCTAGAATGTATGCATCTAGGTCCTATGTATTGGCAGTTAAAACTAAACAGACCTTTCAGGAAGGAATGTATATAAGTGCGGAAGATCCAAAGCGTTCCTTAAGATACACGCCTATTAATGGAGAAAAAATTCTATTAGCTGCAGGGGAGCATCATAATACTGGTCAGGATAGCAATACAATGGTTCACTATGAGGCTCTTAGGGACTTTGTAGAACAGAATTATGGCATAAATGAAATTTTGTATAGATGGTCTTCACAGGACTTAACCACTTTAGATGATGTGCCTTACATTGGACCTATTGTCCAAGGAAAGCCTAATATTTTTGTAGCTACAGGCTTTAAAAAGTGGGGGATAACCACTGGGTCTATGGCTGCAATTCTAATACGGGATCTGATTGTAAAAAAAGAGAGTCCTTGGCTTGAGTTATTTACTCCTTCTAGATTTGTGGTAAATCCATCTCTGCGAAATCTAGTAAAGGAAGGAGCTATGGTAGCGAAAGAATTTATTAAGGGTAAATTTTCTGCTGTACCAGAGACCTCTGAGGATCTGGAAATAGATACAGCAAAGGTTATAAGCTTTGAAGGAAACAAGATAGGAGCTTATAAGGATGAAATTGGAGGGATTCACTTTGTAGACACAACCTGTAGGCATATGGGCTGTGAGGTGCAGTGGAATAATGCTGAAAGAAGCTGGGATTGTCCCTGTCATGGCTCCCGCTATGACATAAATGGAAATGTAATTGAGGGACCTGCCTTAAAGCCTCTTAGACAAGCGGACAAATAGCCAATTAAACCTTCCAAAATTTAATGCTTTTATTTAGATATATTGCTATAATTGTAATTGGAAGGAGTGATTCTATGGCTTTAGATACATCTAAAAAGTTGAGAAATGCTGTAGTATATTCAGTTTATGTTAGAAATTATGGGAAGAATGGTAAATTCACAGATGTAGAAGAAGACTTACAGAGGATTAAGGACTTAGGTACAGACATAATATGGTTCATGCCTATTCATCCTATAGGGGAGGTTAATCGAAAGGGAGTACTTGGTTCTCCTTACGCTATAAAGGATTATAGAGGAATTAACCCAGAGTATGGTACCTTAGAGGATTTTAGAAGATTAGTAGATAAAATTCATCAGCTAGGGATGAAGGTAATGATAGATGTTGTTTATAACCATACTTCGCCTGATTCCTGGCTTGTGGAAAATCATCCGGAATATTTTTATATTAAACCAGACGGAAAAAGAGGAAACAAGGTTGGAGATTGGAGCGACATAGTAGATTTAGACTACAATAATAAGGATTTATGGACTTATCAAATTGATACCTTAAAGTACTGGGTAGGTATAGGTGTGGATGGCTTTAGATGCGACGTGGCACCTTTAGTTCCTATACAATTTTGGATGAAGGCAAGGGAGGAAGTTAATAAGGTAAAGCCAGGAGTTATCTGGCTAGCAGAAAGCGTGGAACACGGCTTTATTTCCTACCTTAGAAAGGAAGGCTTTGTTGCCCATTCTGACTGTGAAGTATATAATGCTTTTGATATATGTTACGACTATGATGTACATAATTACTTTAAGGGATATTTAGAGGGAAAGAATAGCCTTAAGGAATATATAGACAGAGTGGCTCTGCAGGAGGTTATATATCCAGACAACTATGTTAAGCTAAGATTCCTTGAAAATCATGACCAGCCTAGAGCTAAGGAATTAATTCCTGATAATGAGAAGTTAAATATATGGACAGCATACATGTTTTTTCAGAAGGGAGCTGCCTTAATATTTAACGGTCAAGAAGCAAGGGATCATCATCTACCTAATCTATTTAATGATGACAAGGTAAATTGGGATGACATGAATGATGGCTTTGTGAATATGATAAAGAGATTATCTGCCTTAAAGAAGAAAGATATTATGGCAGAGGGAAATTACTCTATAGGAGTGGTTGAAAACAAGGATGTTATTGTTATAACCTATGAAAAGGGTAATGAAAAGCTAATAGGAATCTTTAATGTAAATCTTGAGGATGGTACTATAAAGCTTCCTGTAGATGATGGAGAATATGAAAATTTGGTTACTGGCGAGAAGATAAGCATATTAGACGGAGAAATAGAACTTCCATACCACCCATTAATAATAAAAGCTTAAAAGTGGTTATCAAATTGTGTTATATATGTTAAAATCTCTATTGATTTATCAATATGCTTACTGTATAATTAATAAAAACATAATATAAGGTTAAAAATATTGAAAAGGAAAGTACATAATAGTGATGCTCATAGAGAGCCGGCGGTGGTGGGAGTCCGGTAGCTAGCTTTTATGGAAAGCAGCCTTGGAGTTTCTTACTAAGAAATGAGCAAGGGTTTATCTTTGCTCAATAAAATAAGACGTTACCTCACGTTATAGAGGCACGGAATTTTAGTTCCGGGTGAGAGAGTGTCTTTTGACACTAACTAGGGTGGTACCGCGAATATACTCCTTCGTCCCTTATTGGGAAGAAGGAGTTTTTTATACAAGGAAATATTTTATTTAAATAAAGAGGAGGGTTTTTAAGTATGGAAGAAATCTTAGAAATTCTAGAAAAGAACAGTAGGCTTAGCAATGAAGAGATAGCGGTGATGGTGGGGAAAACCGTTGAGGAAGTAGAAGTAGCCATAAAGGAATATGAAAAGCAGAATGTTATTGTTGGCTATACAGCCTTGATAAACAGAGAGAATATAAATGATGAAAATGTAACTGCCCTTATAGAGGTAAAGGTTACTCCACAAAGAGGAGAAGGCTTTGATAAGGTGGCAGAAAGAATTTATAGATTTTCAGAGGTTAAGGCCTGTTACCTTATGTCTGGAGGCTTTGATTTAACGGTTATAGTTGAAGGAAGAACTATGAAGGAAGTTGCCCTCTTTGTAGCAGAAAAGCTAGCTACACAAGAATCTGTAATAAGCTGTGCTACTCATTTCGTGCTAAAGAAATATAAGGATAAGGGTACCATATTTGAGAAGAAACCAGTTGATGATAGGGAGGCTATATTCATATGAAGATAGAGGACATGATAAGGGATAATGTAAAAAACATACCACCATCAGGCATTAGAAAATTCTTCGATTTGATAAATGAAATGGAGGATGTTATATCTCTAGGTGTTGGTGAGCCTGACTTTGTAACACCTTGGAAGGTAAGAGAGGTAGGTATTTATTCCTTGCAAGAAGGTCATACCCATTATTCCTCTAATGCAGGATTTATAGAGCTACGTCAGGAAATAGCAAATTATCTTACTAGGTATGATTTGCATTATGATCCTGCAACTCAAATAATTGTTACTGTTGGTGGTAGTGAGGGTATTGATATAGCCTTGAGAGCCTTAGTAGGTCCTGGAGATGAGGTTATTATACCTGAACCTAGCTTTGTAGCCTATAAGGGATGTACAGCTTTTACCGGTGCTACTGCAAAGGTAATTAATCTTAGGGAGGAAGATGAATTTAAGCTAACTCCAGAGCTTTTGGAGAAAGCCATAACTCCAAAAACTAAGGTGGTTATAATTCCTTTCCCTAACAATCCAACAGGTGCCATAATGACAAGAGAAGAGCTAGCCTCTATAGTTGATGTGTTAAAGGACAAGGATTTAATAGTAATTTCTGATGAAATTTATTCGGAATTGACCTATGGAGAAAAGCATGTATCTATAGCTAGCTTCCCAGAAATGAGAGATAAGACTATAGTTATTAACGGTTTCTCCAAGGCTTTTGCTATGACAGGCTGGAGATTAGGCTATGTTTGCGGACATCCAGTGTTAATAGAAGAAATGAAGAAAATTCATCAATACGCTTTAATGTGTGCTCCAACCACAGCTCAATATGCAGCCATAGAAGCTTTAAGAAATTGCGATAGGGAAGTAAATGAAATGGTTAAGGAATATAACAGAAGAAGAAGAGTAATGGTAAACGGCTTTAGAAAGATGGGATTAAGCTGTTTTGAGCCTCTAGGAGCCTTCTATGTATTCCCATCAATCCAATCCACTGGTATGACCTCTGATGAATTTAGTGAAGAACTATTGAAGCAAGAAAGGGTACTGGTGGTGCCAGGAACTGCCTTTGGAGAATGTGGAGAGGGCTTTGTAAGAGCTTGTTATGCTTCCTCCTATGAAAATATAGTGGAAGCCTTGAAGAGAATTGAAAGATTCATAAAGAAAATATAAAGGAGCTGTTGCATAACTGACAAAATTGTTGGTTATGCAGCAGCTTTTTCCTGTTTATTAGGTATATTACCTATTATCTGATGGTTAGCATGTAAAGATGAGGATATATATTTTCCGCCTATGTTGCTTTGTTTCAAAACAGTGTTGATGAATACTCTCACTTCTCGCCTCTGACAACAGATTTCTATTTTCATCCATTGATAAAGTTTCTCTAAAATGTTACCTTTATGAGTAGAACAATTTTAATAAAAAGGACGGTGATGAGATAGTATGAAAAGCATAAGAAAGTTTATTTCCTATTATAAGCCTTATAAGCTTTTATTTTTTGCAGATATGTTTTGTGCCTTGTTGCTATCTGCAATAGATTTGGTTTTCCCCTTGCTAGTGCGATATCTTTTAGATGAAGTGTATGTACTTGATGATTCACAGGTAATATTAAAGTATGTCTTGATAATAGGAAGTATATTGCTATCAATGTATGTAATAAGGCTCTTTTGCCAGTATTTTATAACTTCCTGGGGCCATATTATGGGAGCTAGGATGGAGGCAGATATGAGGGAGGATATTTTTGCACATCTTCAGAAACTATCCTTTTCTTATTATGATAATAGGAATACCGGTAAGATTATGTCCAGAATAGTCAATGACCTCTTTGATATATCTGAGTTGGCCCATCATGGACCAGAGGATATATTTATATCAGCTATTAAATTAATAGGTTCCTTTATAATACTCATGAGTATTAATGTAAAGATTACATTGATCCTATTAGTGGTTACAAGCATTATGCTAGTTTTCTCAGCTTACTATAATAAGCGTATGAGAGCGGTGTTTAAGAAAAATAGAGAGAAGATAGCAAATGTTAATGCTCAGGTGCAGGATAGCTTGGCTGGAATTAGAGTAGTGAAGTCCTTTGCCAATGAGAAAATTGAAAAATGTAAGTTTGACAAAGGAAATCAAGAATTCTTGGAAACTAAGAAGGACAGCTACTTAATTATGGGTAGATTCTACAGTGGTAATGGCTTTTTCCAAGGCTTGCTTTATCTTTCTGTAATACTTAGTGGTGGGGTATTTATCAGCACTGGAGACCTTGAGCTTTCAGGGTTGGTTGTATATATACTCTATATAAATATTTTCTTGAATCCAATAGAAAAGCTTGTAAACTTTACAGAGCAGTTTCAAAAAGGTATCACTGGCTTTGAAAGATTTCTTGAGGTTATGGAAACAGAGCCAGATATTAAAGATAAGAAGGGAGCTAAGGATTTAGTTAATCCAAAAGGAGATATACAGTTTAAAAATGTATCCTTTAGCTATAATGATAAGCATACGGTGTTAAGCAATATAAATATCGATATAAAAGCAGGAAAGACTGTAGCCTTAGTTGGACCTTCTGGTGGGGGTAAAACAACCTTTTGTAGCCTTATTCCAAGGTTTTATGAAATAACAGAAGGAACTATAACTATAGATGGGATTGATATAAGGGATTTAAAGCTAAGATCCTTAAGAAATGCCATAGGTATTGTGCAGCAGGATGTATACCTCTTTGCTGGTAGTATTGGTGAAAACATTGGCTATGGTAAGCCTGGGGCAACTAAGGAGGAAATTATCGAGGCTGCTAAGAAGGCTAATATCCATGATTTTATCATGTCTTTAGAAAATGGCTATGATACCTATGTAGGAGAAAGAGGAGTAAAGCTTTCAGGTGGTCAAAAGCAAAGAGTATCTATCGCAAGGGTATTTTTGAAAAATCCTCCTATTTTAATATTGGACGAAGCTACTTCTGCCTTGGACAATGAAAGTGAAAGATATATTCAGAGGTCCCTTGAAGAGCTCTCAAAAAATAGGACAACCTTAGTTATAGCTCACCGATTGAGTACCATAAGAAATGCCGATGAAATAATCGTGCTTACCGATGAAGGCATAAAGGAAAGAGGAAAGCATGAGGATTTACTAAAACTCAATGGCCTTTATTCATATCTCTATAACATGCAGTTTGAAGATCTGTCTGAAGAAAGAATTAGTTAGTTTCTAAAAGAAGTAAAAGGGACTGTTACACAACAGGCAAATCAGCTCTTGTGTAGCAGTCCCTTATTAACATCTATTTTTTAATCTCAAACATCAAACTTTTCAAGCCTACTAGTAGCCTCTGCTAAATGCCTATCAACTATATTGGCCTCCTCTATATGGTTAACGATAGTATCAGCAGCCTGCTTAAGAACATTTTCAATTGAAGATATTTCGCTATTCATATCTGTGATATGTGCTCTTTGTCCCTCTAAAATCTCTATCATGGTGTTCACTTCTTTATCTAAGCTTTGAATAGAAGATAAGCTGTCTTCAATCTTATCAATAGCCTTTGTAGAAGCTTCTACACCCATAGCTATTACTTCGTTAGATTTTTCAGAGTTTGCAAGAACATTTTTAGTTTCCTGTGAAATGCTTTCAATAAGCTGGGATATGTCCTTAGCACTGTTCTTAGTTTCTTCTGCTAGCTTTCGAACCTCATCGGCAACTACAGCAAAACCTTTACCATGCTCACCAGCTCTAGCAGCTTCTATGTTAGCGTTTAAAGCTAACAGGTTTGTCTGAGAGGCTATATTAGTTATAAGTCCTAACACCTCTTCAACCTGTTTAAATTTAAGGGCTAGTTCAGCAACCATTTCCTTGCTTTTGGTATTTTCTTCTTCTAAGGTTTTAATGATTTTTGTCATTTCCTCTATAGCTTCCTTGCCTTGTAAGGAGCCTTTAACAGTACTATCAGTAATGTTTAAAAGCTTTTTACCTTGGCTGTGTAGGTTAGTTGTAGATTCGGTAGTTTTAGTAGTTAACTCTGATAAGCTTGCCATATGTGCCTTAATATCATCGGTGAGTTCCACAAGTTCATGGTGTTGAGCATTTACTTGTTGATGCTGCTGGATGGTATTACTGATGGTTGTTTTAATTGAATTAATTAAAGCAGAGGTATGATTAGCATCATTTTTGTTATTTGCTTCTTGTGAGCTATTGATTGTAATTGTAGAATTGTCTTTTGTTTTAGACTTCTTCTTAAAAAGCATAATATTTCTCCTTTGCTTTACTATTTATAATTATAATAATGAAAAACTTCTGTTTAATATAATAATATCAAGATTTACGAAATAAAACTAGAGTTCTGAGAGAAATAAAATTTATGTTTTTTTAAATTCATATAAATGTAAAATTTTAAATTTTATATGGAAAGTTATAAGCTATTATGTTACACTAACTTCTATAAAAAATATATGGAAGGAGGAGCCTGGCCATTTTAGTCAGGAAAATATATGAAGGATAAAATTAGAGTAGGAATTGTTGGTTATGGAAATTTAGGAAAAGGTGTAGAGCTAGCTTTGGCTCAAAATGAAGATTTTCAGTTGGAGGCTATCTTCACTAGAAGAAATCCTAGCACTTTAACTGGAAGCTCAAAAATGGTACATATCTCTGAAATAGGCAACTATAAAGGAAAAATTGATGTTATGATACTTTGCGGAGGTTCTGCTACAGATTTGCCAGAGCAAACTCCTGATATAGCAGCAGACTTTAATACAGTTGATAGCTTCGATACCCATGCTAGAATACCAGAATATTTCGATAGACTAGATGAAATATCTAAAAAATCAGGTACAATAGCTCTTATATCTGTAGGCTGGGATCCAGGCTTGTTCTCCCTAAATCGTCTACTTGGGGAAGCAGTATTGCCAGTTGGTAGCACTTATACTTTCTGGGGACCAGGAGTAAGCCAAGGTCATTCCGATGCTATAAGAAGAATAGCAGGAGTTAAGGATGGAAAGCAATACACAGTTCCAGTAGAAGCAGCTCTAGAAAAGGTTCGTAGTGGTGAAAATCCTGAACTATCTGTTAGAGAAAAGCATGAAAGAATTTGCTATGTTGTAGCAGAAGAGGGAGCAGATTTAGCTGCTATTGAAAATGAAATTAAAACTATGCCAAATTATTTTGCAGATTATAATACAACTGTAAACTTTATAAGTGAAGAGGAATTAAAGGAAAAGCATAGTGGAATTCCTCACGGAGGCTTCGTAATTCGTACAGGAGTTTCAGGAATAGGCACTAAGCAGAAATTAGAGTTCAACCTATCCCTTGGAAGCAACCCTGAGTTTACCTCCAGTGTACTTGTAGCATACGCAAGAGCAGTATACAGATTATCCAAGGAAGGTAAAAGCGGAGCTCTTACAGTATTCGATATACCATTTAGCTACCTATCACCAAAGTCACCAGCTGAATTAAGAAAAGAACTATTATAATCTATATTATAAAAAGAAGACATTTCTCAAACCGTGGGAAATGTCTTTATTTTTATTGTGTAAAATTATGAATTTGTAAATTTCCTATATCTACCATAGATTATCTAACTTTTAACATCAAATTTTTATCATTTAATCTAAACGATTACATAAATTAAGATATATTTTTTGAAAAAATATTCGTGTTTTTTCATAGGACTTATTGACACAATGATAATTCCGTGCTATTTTATATATAACAGTTTTAAAAAGTTCTTAAAAAAATTATTAAATACTCAAAAATAGTAATAAATAAATTTAAAATAATAATAGATAGAGACGTTGAGGAAGATAAAGCTATCATAATTAATCAAAGAGAGTCGGGGGAGCTGGGAACCGATATTAATTAGATAGGTAATGATCACTTCTGAGTCTTATGGCTGAAGTTTTAGTAGGCTATAACGGTGGGTCCCGTTAACAGGCTAGGGTTTGAAAGAACCTGTTGAGGCAGTTGCTGTGAAGTAACTGTGAATTAGAGTGGTAACGCGTATGTAACGCCTCTATATGCATGGCATATAGAGGCGTTTTGCATAATAAATAAAGAAAAAATTGAAAATAAGGGGGTTAATTATGAAAAAGTTTTTATCTTTGATGACAACAGTTTTAGTGGGTGCAACCCTTTTTGCAGGTTGTAAAAAGGAGAATTCTGCTAATAGTAACACTATAAAAATTGGATTAAATTACGAACTTTCTGGTCAAGTTGCTACCTATGGTAGAAGCCTAGTAGAAGGTATAGAACTAGCCTTTGAAGAGATTAATGCTAATGGTGGCGTATTAGACAAGAAAATCGAGGCAGTTAAGATGGACAATAAGTCTGAAACTGCAGAGTCTGCTAATATTACTACGAAATTAGCAACAAGTGAAAAGGTAGTAATGATATTAGGAGCAGCTACTTCAGGAAATACTAAGGCTGCTGCACCATTAGCTAATCAGTATAAGGTTCCTATGGTATCAGCATCAGCTACTGCAGATGATGTAACTGTGGACAAGAACGGTAAGGTAAGAGAATACATGTTTAAAACTTGCTTTAGCGATTCCTTCCAAGGAGTTATAATGGCAAAGTTTGCAGGGGAAGATTTAGGTGCTAAGAAGGCTGCAATGCTTATTGATAATAGCAGTGACTACAGCAAGGGCTTAGCTGATAGCTTTAAAAAGAACTATACTGGGGAAATAGTTGCTGAAGAAGCTTATAAGTCAGAAGATACTGATTTTAAGGCAGTTTTAACTAACATAAAGGCTAAGAATCCAGATGTATTATTTGTTCCTGGTTACTATGAAGAAGTTGGTTTAATCATTAAGCAGGCTAGAGAACTTGGTTTAGATGTTCCCGTACTTGGTGGAGACGGATATGATTCTCCAAAGCTAATTGAGTTAGCAGGTAAGGATGCATTAAATAAGGTTTACTACACAAATCACTATTCCTCACAGGATACTTCAGAAGAGGTAACTAAGTTTAGAGATGCCTTCAAGGCGAAGTACAACAAGGAGCCAGATGCATTCAACGCTTTAGGCTATGACCTAGGTTACTTAGCTGCAGATGCTATTAAGAGAGCAGGAAAGGCTGAGCCAGAAGCTATTAAAGAAGCTTTAGCAGCTACAAAAGACTTTAAGGCAGTAACCGGTAACTTATCTATGGATGAAAAGCATAATCCAGTAAAGGTAATTACAATATTAGAAGTTAAAGATGGAGCCGTTACTTTCTTAAAGAAATTAGAACCATAATTGATATGAAGTAAAACAATAAAAGATATGTATAGCAAATTTAGCTTGGCTGAATTTGCTATACATCTGATATTTAAAACAAATGTGCTTTATTATTACTAAGCTTCGAAACATAGATAAAAAAGGGGTGAATTAAATGGAGGGCTTTGTACAGCAATTAATAAACGGTGTTTCTTTAGGAAGCATATATGCCTTAATTGCTTTGGGGTACACCATGGTTTACGGAATTATAAATTTAATAAATTTTGCTCACGGCGATGTTTATATGGTGGGTGCATATGTAGGATTTTATTTAACAACAAGCATGGGCCTTGGATTTATTCCATCCCTTATATTATCTATGGTGGTTTGTGCTTTACTAGGAGTTGTTATTGAAAAGCTTGCATATAAGCCTATCAGAAAGTCAAGTAGAATAGCAGCCCTTACTACTGCAATAGCAGTTTCTTTGATATTAGAATATGGAATGATGGCTTGGGTTGGGGCTGAAACAAAAACCTTCAGAAGTGATCTTTTGCCAAAAACCAGCATATCACTTTTTGATGGTAACGTAATTTTAGAAGCAAAAAATATTTACATTATTGCTATTACAATAATATTGATGATCTTGCTACAATTTATAGTTTATAAAACTAAGGTTGGTAAGTCCATGAGAGCCGTATCACAGGACAAGGAAGCGGCAGAGCTTATGGGAATCAACTCTGATAGAACTATATCCTTTACTTTTGCTATAGGTTCAGCGCTAGCTGGAGCAGCAGGAGTTATGGTTGGTGCATACTATAATTCTATACATCCATTAATGGGAATGGCACCTGGACTTAAGGCATTTATAGCAGCAGTTATTGGTGGTATTGGAATTATACCAGGAGCTGTATTTGGAGGATTCTTCTTAGGTATTATTGAAACTTTCGTAAGCTTCGCTGGAGCCTCTACCTATAAAGATGCAGTAGCCTTTTTAATATTAATTGTGATTTTGATAATTAAGCCAAGTGGACTTCTAGGTAAAAATGTTAAAGAGAAAGTATAGGAGGTGGAACCATGAAGAATCTAGAGATGCTCAATATAAAGAACATTATTATAAAGCTGATTTTGATTATACTTTTTTACTTCATAAGTAGTTTTATGTTAGAGCAAGGTATTATTCCGCCTCATATAGAATCTAATATGTTCTTTATTGGAATAAATATTATTTTGGCAGTAAGCTTAAACCTAATAAATGGTTTTACCGGACAGTTTTCTCTTGGTCATGCAGGCTTCATGGCTTTAGGAGCTTATGCATCAGCAGCAGTAACCTCCATATATGGTAAGGATTTTGTATTTGGAATTTTAGCTGCAGCTGTTATAACAGCTATAGCAGGTTTAATTATAGGAATACCAACTCTAAGGTTAAAAGGAGACTATTTAGCAATAGCAACCTTAGGTTTTGCAGAAATTATAAAGGTTTTACTTGAGAACTACGAGAAGTTTGGTGGCGCCGCTGGAATGAGCGATATTCCCTTTTATACAACTTGGCCTTGGCTCTATTTTTCGGTAATTATAACTATAGTTTTAATTAGTAACTTTATTAAGTCCTATCAAGGAAGAGCTTGTATAGCTATAAGGGAAGATGAAATTGCAGCAGAGGCTATGGGTGTTAATACAACCTATTATAAGGTTTTGGCCTTTGTTATAGGGGCAACCTTTGCTGGTATTGCTGGTGCCCTATATGCAAACCGTATATATTATATAAAACCAGGGGATTTTTCCTTTATGAAATCAATAGACATTTTAGTAATGGTTGTTTTTGGTGGTATAGGCAGTGTATCTGGTGCGGTGGTTGGAACCTTAATTCTTGCAGTAATATCAACTGCATTGCAAGATGCTATGGAATATAGAATGCTTATATATGCATTCATATTAGCTATAATAATGATTTATAGACCTCAAGGTATACTAGGGAAAAATGGTTTTAAATCTATTAAGAGAAGGGTAAGGAAATTATTTAAAAAGGAGGAGAAAGCAAATGCCAGTATTAAAGGTTAAAGACTTAACTAAAAGCTTTGGTGGAATCGTAGCGGTTTCAAATATTAGTATGGAAGTGGAAAAGGGACAAATTGCTGGAGTTATTGGACCTAATGGGGCAGGAAAAACAACTTTATTTAATTTGCTTACTGGTATATATAAGCCTACCTCCGGAGAAGTAGAATACAATTTAGACAGAAAGGTTACAACTCGGCAATTAAAGCCATATAAGACAGCTGCCTATGGAATCTCTAGAACCTTTCAAAATATAAGATTATTTAAGGAAATGACAGTTTTAGAAAATGTACTAATAGGCTATCACAATAATTTTAATTATAGTGTCTTTTCATCCTTCTTTAGATTACCAGGCTTTTTAAAGGGAGAAAGAAAGGCTAGAGAAGAAGCTTTAGAGCTTCTAAAGGTAATGGGGCTATATAACAAGAAGGATGAGCTTGCAAAAAATCTACCTTATGGTGAGCAAAGAAAGCTTGAGATAGCTAGAGCTTTGGCAACAAAACCTCAGGTGCTTTTGCTAGATGAACCAGCTGCAGGAATGAATCCACAGGAAACTAATGAGCTTACTCAATTAATAAGGAAATTAAGAAAGGATTTCAATTTAACAATAATCTTAATTGAGCATGATATGTCATTGGTTATGGATATCTGTGAAAAAATATTCGTTTTTGACTATGGTAAGTTAATTGCGAAAGGAACTCCCCTTGAGGTACAAAATAATCCAGAGGTTATTAAGGCCTACCTAGGGGAGGAGGAAGAGCATGCTACAGCTTAAGGAAGTAAACCTATATTACGGAGTAATTCATGCTTTAAAAAATGTAAGTCTTCATATAAAACAGGGAGAGATAGTAACCTTAATAGGATCTAATGGGGCAGGAAAATCTTCAACCTTAAGGGCTATATCCGGTGTTGAAAGAATTAGAAGTGGTGTAATTGAGTTTAATGGGGTTAATATAAGTAAAAAGAGTCCGTCAGATATAGTGACTATGGGGCTTTCACATGTACCGGAAGGAAGAAGAATTTTTCCTAAGATGTCTGTTATGGAAAACTTAGAAATGGGGGCTTATACAAGAAAGGATAAGGCTGAAGTAAAAAAGGATTATGAGAAGGTATTTGATATATTTCCTAGACTACAGGAAAGAAAGAGTCAGATGGCAGGAACCTTGTCCGGTGGAGAACAGCAAATGCTGGCTATAGGAAGAGCGTTAATGTCCAAGCCTAAATTATTACTACTAGATGAGCCTTCAATGGGGCTAGCTCCTCTAGTAGTAAAGGAGATATTTTCGATTATTCAAAGGATTAGTAGTGAAGGGACTACAGTACTTTTAGTAGAGCAAAATGCTAGTATGGCATTAAAAATTGCAGACAGAGCCTACATCATTGCTAATGGGGCAATAAGCATTGAAGGTAAGGCTCAGGAGCTCTTGCATGATGACAAGGTTAAGAAAGCGTATTTAGGGGGCTAGATTATCAGATATTAAGATATATGGGGCTATCAAAATAATATCTGAGGAATTGTTCGCATCTAAATATTGGGGGATTAAAAGAGAGGCTGCATACAAGTTTAATAACTTGCATGCAGCCTAATCGTTTTTTGTTAACTATTAGTACTATCCATTGAAAAGCTTTCTAAGTACTTATATAGATCATCAGTAGACAGAGGTTTTGAGAAATAATAGCCTTGAATAATATCACAATTATTTTCCTTTAGATATTCGAGCTGTTCTTTGGTTTCCACTCCTTCAGATACAATTGGCAATCCGATTTTGTGGCATAAGGCAATAATTGAGTCGGCAATAATATTCTTTGAGTCCTCTTGTAAAATATCATCAATAAATAACTTATCTATTTTTATTATGTCTATTGGAAGGTTTCTTAAATAGCCCAAGGACGAATATCCTGTACCAAAGTCATCGATGGCTACAGTAATTCCATGGCCTCGAAGAGTTTGTAGCTTTTCAGTAAAAAAATCAGGGGATTCCATTATTATGGATTCAGTAATTTCTAACTGTAATAGGGAAGGATTAAGCTTAGTTTCCTTTAAAATCTCTAAAACAGTATCACAGAAATCCTTTTGTAGCAATTGAATAACTGAAATATTTACAGATAACTTATAGTCCTTGTTTAATTCTTTATTGAGCTTGTAGGTAAATTCGCAGGCAGTCTTCAAAATCCATTCGCCCAAGGAAACTATGAAGCCTGTCTCTTCAGTAATTCCTATAAATTTATTAGGTGGCACAAGGCCTAGTTCCTTGCTCTGCCATCTTATCAATGCTTCAAAACCATGTATCTCATTAGTTTTAATATTAACTTGTGGTTGATATAACAGGAAGAACTCATTGTTCTTTAATGCATTTTTAAGATTTCTTTCAATTTTTACTCTGTGGTTAATAGGTTCTGTAATAGATGGATTGAAGAAGCAATAAGTATTCTTGCCGTTTTCCTTAGATTTATAAGTTGCCATGTCAGCACATTTTAATAAACCATCGGCAGTAGTACTATCCTTAGGAGCAAGGGCTATTCCAATACTAACGGTAATGTTTAAGCTGTTATCATCTACAACAACTGGTGTGGTAAAGGTATTTAGAATATCCTTAGCTATGTTTTCGATATGGTCATTGTCGATGGCTTGTTTTACATAGAGAAGAAACTCATCGCCACCAATTCTAAAGAGAACCGTATTTTCGTTAACGAAAGGAGCCAGCTTTTTAGCTGTTTCTGCAATTACCTTGTCACCATAAGCATGGCCTAAAGTATCGTTAATTAGCTTAAAGTCATCCATATCTATAAATAAGAAGGCTTGTAGGATATTAACGTCTAGTTTTTCATTAACTGTAAGGCTAAACTGTTCATTAAAGTAGCTTCTATTATAAAGACCAGTGAGCTGATCGTGATATGCTAAATACATCAGCTCTTCTTCGTGAGCCTTAATAAAGGTAATATCAGCATTAGAGCCTACTACTCTTATGGGCTTACCCTCTTCGTTAAAAATGGCTTTAGCTCGGCTGTAAAACCATTTATATCCGTTATCCTTTACCTTAAGTCGATATTCACATTCAAATTTATTAATTTTCCCTGCTAGATATAGCTGTAGCTGTGTCATTATGCTGTCAACTTCATCGGGATGAATAAAATCTTTAAAGGGTGAATCAACGGCAGAGAAGAAGCTTGCATCGTATCCTGTTAGCTCTTGGAACTTTTCTGAAAAGTATATTTCGTTAGTAACTAAATTCCAATCCCAAATCGCATCATTGGTAGCCTCAACTATTAGCTTATATCTTTGCTCGCTTTCAAGTAAGTTTTCTTGAGCTTGAGTAATGGTTAGATATTGATCTCGCAATTCTTCCTCTGTACTAGCTAACTCTTCGTATAAAGCAGTTAATTCCTCATGATTGTTCTCAACCTGTCGCTTCATCTTTTTGACTTTTCTTAAGTATATGAATAAGAAGATGACCAATGTAATTAATATTAATATTACTAAGGCTGTAGTGATTATTATGTCCTTGTATTCTTCCCACATTTCATAGGGATTATTTAGTAGGGTACTGTTCTCTGGTATAACTGATACAGGTATGTTAAATCTGTTAAGCTGTTCATAGTCAAAGATATAGTGATTAGCCTTGGTGGTTTCGATTGGAATGTTTTCAGGGGCTTCGCCGCTTAGTATTCTTTTCGCCAATTCAGCAGTTTCAAGACCTAGTCGGTCACTGCAAAGCATGCTGCCACCTACTACGCCACTATTAGCAGAAAATCCATAAAGATGGTAAACTGGGATGTTGGAGCTAAGACTGATAAGCTTTGTAAAGTACTGATTGTCTATAAATTCATTGTTAATATCGGAAAAAAAGGTTCCAATAAGAATAATGCTGTTTTCTTCTTCTTTAGATAGCAAATCTACAATTTCTGATTTAGAAAGATGATTCATGGGCTCAACTAATAAATCTCTGTCAAGCTCCTCTATTGCCTTTTTGGCCAAGGTAGTGGTGGATAAGCCACTTTCTGTATTATCGTTTACTAAATAAATCTTTTTTAAATTGGGATTAATCTTTAAGGCTGCTTCTACAGTTCCTTTTACATCTACATACTCCACTATACCAGTGACCTTTGACCTATCCGTTAGAATTTCTTTCATGCTTTCTTCATTTACTCCGGAAAAAACTATAGGAGCATTATTAAATATTTCGGCGCGGTACTTTAAAGCAAATTCTAAGGCCGCATCATCAATGGTTATAATTAAATCTGTTCTTGGGTTAGAGTATTTAAGTTTCATCATATCACAAAAGGCACCTTTAACGGAGTCCTTGGGGAAACGTTTCCGGTCCATATATTCTACAGAAATATTTAAGTATGGATTATACTCTTTTAGCTCTGATAATATAGTTTCTGTTTGTCCATCTGTCCAAGCCATTCCTCTTTCGTAAGAATTTATTATTATTACATTATTACGATAATTATTGGCGTGACTATAGGCATGGGATTTTACAGGTAGATTATATATGATAGAACATATTATAATTAAAAATAGGAGCCTTTGATAAAAACTATATTTTTTCATCGGTTCACCTCTATCAACCCTAAACTAGATAAAATATATTTATATGAACTGTTAATGGAAAAGCGATTTCTATGAAAAATCTCTTAATTTACATTTAATTATATCATAAATTAGTCGGATAATACACGAAAATTCAATTTTTATGTATATAAATTAAGAGTTTAGGCGAATTTTGAATTATGGAAATATTTATAGTATATAGGGATGATGTTAAGGTTAATTTTAAGGTATAATAAAGTTAGTTTTAAATAACATGAAACTATAAGGGAAGGAAGTTGAGGAAAATGAGTTTAGCCAAGTACATAGATCATACCATTCTAAAGGCAGAAGCTACTGAAGAGGACGTAAAAAAACTTTGTAAGGAAGCTAAAGAATATGGTTTTGTTTCTGTTTGTGTAAATCCCTATTATGTTTCCTTGGCTGCCCAGGAGTTAAGGGATTCTGAGGTTAAGGTATGTACAGTTATAGGATTTCCCTTAGGGGCTACCACTAGAGAAGTGAAGGCTTTTGAAACCAACCAAGCTATAGAAAAGGGAGCTCAAGAGGTTGATATGGTTATAAATATAGGAGCTCTTAAATCTAAAAAATACGACGAGGTAAAAGCAGATATAGAGGCAGTAGTAAATGCTGCCAAGGGAAGGGCTCTTGTTAAGGTTATTATAGAAACTTGCCTTTTGACAGAGGAAGAAAAGGTTCAAATATGCACTATAGCCAAAAATGCAGGCGCAGACTTTGTAAAGACCTCCACAGGCTTTTCTACTGGAGGAGCAACGGTGGAGGATGTTGCCCTTATGCGAGAAACGGTTGGCGAGGAAATGGGGGTTAAGGCTTCTGGAGGAATAAGAGATTATAAAACTGCAAAAGCAATGCTAGAGGCAGGAGCAAACAGGTTAGGTATGAGCGCTGGTATAGCCGTTGTTAAGGCTGAAAAGGAAGAAGCATAAAACTTTTAGTAATTAATAAAGGAGCAGGTTTGTTCTATGAGGATGTATGATTTAATAATTAAAAAAAGAAATGGCGGAGAGCTTAGTACAGAAGAAATAAATTATTTTGTTGAAAACTATACAAAAGGAAAAATTCCAGACTATCAAGTGTCAGCGCTAATGATGGCCATCTACTTTAAAAAGATGACTATGAGGGAAACGGTAGACTTGACTATGGCCATGGTTAATTCTGGCGATATATTAGACCTAAGCGGCATAGAGGGGATTAAGGTTGATAAGCATAGCACAGGCGGAGTGGGAGATACTACTAGCATGGTCCTAACCCCCATGGTTGCAGCCTTAGGGATACCAGTAGCCAAGATGTCCGGTAGAGGTTTAGGTCATACTGGAGGAACTATCGATAAATTAGAATCTTTCGATGGGTTTTCTGTAGAAATTAGTGAAGAGCAGTTTATAAATAATGTTAATAGGATAAAGCTTGCCATTATGGGTCAAACTGCAGAACTAGCACCGGCGGATAAAAAGCTATATGCATTAAGAGATGTTACTGGTACTGTAGATAATATTTCCCTTATATCCTCCAGTATCATGAGCAAAAAAATAGCAGCGGGAGCAGATGCCATAGTTCTTGATGTAAAGGTGGGCGACGGAGCCTTTATGAAAACCTATGAAGACGCTAAAGCATTAGCAGAGGCTATGGTTAGTATAGGAAAGAATGTTGGCAGAGAAACGGTGGCAGTATTATCCGACATGGATCAACCTCTAGGTTTTGCTATAGGTAACGCTTTGGAGATAAGGGAAGCTCTAGATACCCTTCGTGGAAAGGGACCTAAGGATTTGCTAGAGCTATGCTTAACCATAGGTAGTCAAATGGTGCTGTTAGCTAAGAAGGCTTCTTCTGAAGAGGAAGCACGTAGCATGCTCTTAAAAACCATTGAAGATGGCTCTGCTATCAAGAAGATGAAGGAATTTATTATGGCCCAGGGGGGCAGTGGAGTAGAAGTGGATAATCCTGATTTGCTACCAAAGGCTAAATATGTAGTTGAGGTTAAAAGCGACAGGGCAGGCTATGTTACAAAAATTGATGCTCAGAAAATGGGTATTACTGCTATGGAGCTAGGGGCAGGCAGGGCCACTAAAGAGGATGTAATAGATTTAGCAGTAGGCCTAGTACTTAACAAAAAGCGTGGAGATAAGGTGCAAGTGGGAGATACTCTTGCAGTTATTCACGCCAATCATGAGGTTCGTATAGAAAAGGCTATGAAGGATATCCTAAGGAATTACGAAATAAAGGAGGAAAAGGGACAGGACATTCCTTTAGTCTATGAGGTAATAAGATAGGTGCAATTAAGAGATAAATTTTAGCTATGAAGTTCTAATTATAAGGAGGTGCTGTTGATGCAAAATAGCAAAATAGATAGGATTATATGGATAGTTTTAGACAGTGTTGGTATGGGAGCAATGCCAGATGCAGAGCTGTTTGGAGATTTTGGTGTTAATACTATAGGCAATGTATCTAAGGCCTTAGGCGGTCTTAAGGTGCCTAATATGGAAGCTATCGGCTTAGGAAATATAGATGAAATTCAGGGCCTAAATAGGGTGGATGCACCTAAGGGCTGTTATGGTAGGCTTGCAGAGGCATCTAGAGGAAAGGATACTACTACAGGTCACTGGGAAATGGCAGGGGTTGTATCAATGGTACCCTTCCCAACATATCCTGGAGGTTTTCCAGAGGATATAATTAAGGCCTTCGAAGAGGCTACTGGCAGAAAGGTTATAGGTAATAAGCCAGCTTCAGGTACAGAGATAATAGAAGAACTGGGAGAAGAACACATGAAGACTGGCAAGGTTATAGTATATACCTCTGCAGACAGTGTCTTTCAAATCGCTGCCCATGAGGAGGTAGTACCTTTAGAAGAACTATATAATATGTGCAGGCTTGCTAGGGAGATTTTAGTGGAGGACCATGCGGTGGCTAGGGTTATAGCCAGACCCTTTATAGGAAAGCCAGGCTCCTTTACAAGAACACCTAACAGAAGGGATTTCTCCTTGTTACCACCCCATGATACCGTATTAGATAAGCTTAAGAAGGCTGGTTATCATGTGATGGCAGTAGGTAAAATTGAGGATATTTTCTCAGGTCAAGGAATTACAGAGGCAGTTCATACTAAGGATAATATGGATGGGGTTGATAAAACCTTAGATTATATGAAGGAGAATAAAAAGGGAGTAATATTTACAAATCTAGTGGATTTTGACATGAAATGGGGCCATCGTAATGATTATAAGGCCTATGGAAAGGGGCTGGAGGAGTTTGATGCTAGACTACCAGAGATACTTAATGCTATGAAGGATACAGATGTATTGTTCATCACAGCGGATCATGGCTGTGACCCAACTACTCCAGGAACAGACCATACAAGAGAGTATGTTCCCTTCTTAGCTTACGGTAAGAGTTTGAAGGAAAATGTGAATTTAGGTACAAGAAACACCTTTGCAGACATAGGTCAAACTATAGCAGAGATCTTTGGAACAGAAAAAATACAAAATGGTAATAGCTTTTTAAAGGAAATTTTAAAGTAAAGCTTGTATAAAGCAATATATATATAGCCAATATAGGCTTGGAAAGAGGAGGTTTTATAATGAGTGTGCATATAGGTGCAAAAGAAGGGCAAATAGCAGAGAGTGTATTACTACCAGGAGATCCATTAAGAGCAAAGTTTATTGCGGAAAATTTTTTAGAAAACCCAGTATGCTACAATGAAGTAAGAGGCATGTATGGTTATACTGGTACCTATAAGGGAAAGAGAGTATCAGTACAGGGAACTGGTATGGGAATGCCTTCTATATCAATCTATGTAAATGAATTAATTCAATTCTACGGTGTAAAAAATTTAATTAGGGTAGGTACTTGTGGCTCCTATCAAGAAGAGGTTAAGGTGAGAGATGTTATTTTAGCTATGTCCGCCTCTACCGATTCTGCTATAAATAAACTTAGATTCAATGGGATGGACTTTGCCCCAACAGCTAGCTTTGAGCTACTAAAAAAGGCCTATGACGTTAGCGTAGCAAAGGGACTAAGTACAAAGGTGGGAAGCGTACTAAGCTCTGACACCTTCTATCATGATGATCCAGAAAGCTGGAAGCTTTGGGCTAATTATGGTATTATGGCAGTGGAAATGGAAGCAGCAGCTTTGTACACCCTAGCAGCCAAATTTGGTGTAAAAGCGCTAGCTATACTTACTGTAAGTGATCATCTTGTAACAGGAGAATTAACCACTGCAGAGGAAAGACAAAAGACCTTTACAGATATGATAGAGGTTGCCTTAGAAACTATTTAGAATGTATAAAGAAGGACTGTTGCACCAGATCTAATTTTTAGTCAGTGGTGCAGCAGTCCTTTTATACTTGAAATGCTTGGTATGGCTTGTCCTAATATTACTGCTTATC
>DGDR01000208.1:465-2211 GCA_002385545.1 Clostridium sp. UBA3947 | reverse complement strand
TAGACTCCAAAGTTACAGTAACCTTTTTCATTCTTTGGTCTTCTATAGGTTTATCGTCATCATTACGCTTTACATTTGCAATCTTTTCTGCTACTTCTATACCCTTAGTTAGCTTACCAAAGGCTGCATATTCTCCGTCAAGGTGTGGAGCATCTCCTACCATAATAAAAAACTGAGAACCAGCAGAGTTTGGATCGAAGGTTCTAGCCATGGATAGAACACCTTTTGTGTGCTTTAAGTCGTTCTTAAAACCATTGCTAGTAAATTCTCCTGGGATTGTATAGTTTGGACCACCAGTTCCACTGCCAGTAGGGTCCCCGCCTTGAATCATAAAGCCAGGAATAACTCTATGGAATATTAAACCATCATAAAAGCCTCTTTGAGCTAAATAAACAAAGTTCGAAACGGTTTTAGGAGCTATTTCAGGATATAGCTCAGCCTCCATTATTGAGCCGTCCTCCATTTCTATAGTAACTATAGGCTTTTTACCAGAAAGGTCTAAATCCTTCTCTGGAGCAGGAGTGTTTTGCTTCTCCTTAATAATCTCTTCTAACTCTTCATCCTTAATTTTATTTTTGGGTTTTGTAGTGGAATTTTGATATGTCTGAATATTTTGCCCTGCTTTTTTCTTACTGGTTGTAGTGCAAGCTGTAAATAAAAGAGTAAATATTATTACAAGGCTACCTAGACGATATGTAAGCTTTCTTTTCATAACTATAAATCGTACCTCCTATTACCAAAAAAATGTTGCTAACCAAAAGTATAGCAGAGTAACTTAAAAGAGGCAAGAGTATAGGATAGATATTAGATATCAGAAAGCTGCTGCCTAGAATCTGACATCCGATATCTATCTTTTTAACTTTTGACCTGGTCTATTACTTGTGTCTTAAGGATTGAAGGAAGTTAATATACTTAGTTAGAATTTCCTCCTGTTTTTTTAGATTAGAGAATTGCTTGCTCATCAGATTTATGATACTGTCATAGCCAGAAAGAGCTTGATTGTAATCCTGTTTTCTCAAGGTTATATTAATATCCTTTACTCTTCGCGCAATAGCCTTTTCTGTAAGAGCTATTTGCTCTGCTATGGTACCAAGCTCCATTTCCATCATCTCTACCTTTTTTCGATCTTCATCTGAAGGGGGAATAGATCCACTAAACACTAGCATGTAGAGGTCCGAAGCTTTCTTGGATTTTTTGTTTATAGCTTTTTGGATGGTTTTGTTCTCCTTAACCCTTTCGTTGATTAAGCTTCTTTTTTCCTCTAGTTGCTGGTTAATTTCATTTTCGGGCCTTTCCTTAAAGCTAACTGCATCAGTAGCCTTCATAGGAGCAAGGAAGCTAAATAATGCTAATAGCGTGGCAGTAATAATTTTTTTCATAAAATAATCACCTCTTTAATAGGTTTCCTTATTAAAGAGATGATTATGTCTTTAGGTTAATGTTAAATTTTTCATGGTTTTAATTTAGCAGCTTGCCAATATCCTCTGGAGGTAAAGGTTTTGAAAACAAATAACCTTGAATCATATCGCATTTATTATTTTCTAAGTATTTTAGCTGATCTTGTGTTTCAACACCTTCAGCTACAATGGCAAGACCTATTTTATGTCCCAAGTTTATAATTGAATCTGTAAGTGTTGTGTTAGAGCCATCTGAAGATATATCATCTATAAATAGCTTATCGATTTTTAAGGTGGTTATAGGTATGCTTTTCAAATAAGCTAGGGAGGAATAGCCTGTACCAAAGTC
>DGDR01000208.1:0-308 GCA_002385545.1 Clostridium sp. UBA3947 | reverse complement strand
AATAGCCTGTACCAAAGTCATCTAGTGCCACGCTAATTCCTTTTTCACGTAGAGCCTTCAACTTACCAACAACTACTTCGGGTGATTCCATAATGATAGATTCTGTTATTTCTAGCTCCAATAAATTTGCTGGCAAGCCAGTGTCCTTTAAAGCTTGTTCTACCATGTCGTTAAAGTTATCCTGTAAAATTTGCATTACTGATATATTAACAGAAATCTTATAGTTTGTATTTCTTTCTTTGTTTATAGTATTGCAAAACTCACAGGAGGTTCTTAGAATCCATTCACCTAATGGAACTATGAAACCG
>DGDR01000163.1 GCA_002385545.1 Clostridium sp. UBA3947 | reverse complement strand
AAAATTCCTCCCAAATAGAAACTTATTTTGTATTTAACCAAATATTAATTTTCATTTGCCTAATTACTAATTTTGCTTAAGAGTATTTATATAATTATACCACATATGTTATATCTTGGTAATATTTGCAAAATAAATTTTATTTTTGAAAATTGAATAATGTTCCAGTATGATTTTTATACTTTTCGGGTATCACTTTTACTGTAATATATTTTTTAGAAGTAGGTGTTATCTTTGAAGCATCGATTAAGGTTGATAAAAATCGTATTGTTAATATCATTTATTTGCTTTATAGGTAAAATTAAGGCTGTAAATTATACTCCCGTCTTTGCTATGACCCCAACGGAAAATAACTATGATAAAATAATACTAATTGATCCAGGTCATGGAGGTTTTGATGGTGGAGCTGTTTCAAAGAATGGAACTAAAGAAAAGGATATTAATTTGAATATTAGTATTAAATTGAGAGATCTTTTACAAGACTTTGGCTACATTGTATTAATGACTAGAGACAAAGATATAGGGCTTTATAGTAACAAAAATGTCTCAATTTCACAAAGAAAATATGAAGACTTAAACAAAAGATGCCTCTTAAAAAGAGATTCAAACTGTCATATTTTTATAAGTATACATCAAAATTACTTTCCACAAAGTAAGTATTACGGCGCTCAAGTCTGGTATTCAAACTCAGAAAAAAGTGAGATCTTAGGTAATTTGATTCAAGAAAAACTGCGTATGCATTTAGATAAAAGAAATATAAGACAATGTAAAAGGGCAGTAAATGATTATAAAATATTGCGATGTCATCCTGAAATTCCTTCAGTAATAATTGAATGTGGTTTTTTAAGTAATCTAAATGAAGAAAATAAGCTAAAAAATGAAACCTATCAACATATGGTCGCTGAAGCAATTGCAAAGGCAATAAATGACTATTTCGAATTAGAGAACTAAAGGAATGAATAGATTATTCTATAAAAGTTAAAAATATAATTACCTTTATATTGATTGGAGGCGGTATAATGTTTAGTTTCTTTGGTTCATCTAGCTCAAATAATAATGAAAACTCAGATAAGGATAATAATTCTAAAAGTAACAATTCTAATAATAATTCAAATAACAATTCCAATAATAATTCTAATGAAAGCTTTAATAATAATTCTAATAATAAAGAAAATGACGAAACAGCAAAAAATCAAGATTCAAATAATTCCACAATACGCCTTCATAAGGAAGAATTAGACATTAATAAAAATATAGTTTTGTCTGGGGAAGTAATTATAACCAAGGAAGTGGTAGAAGAGAAAAAGTCACTAGAAGTACCAGTAGCCCATGAGGAAGTAGTTATAGAAAGAAAAGTTTTAAATAACAAGGCTACTGATACTCCTATAGGTCCATCAGAAACTATACGTATCCCTCTTAGAGAAGAACAGGTTCAAGTAAATAAGCAAACAGTATTAACAGAAGAAATATCTGCAAAAAAACGAGAAGTTCAAGAAAATAAAACAATTGAAGCAAACTTAAAAAAAGAAGAAGCTAAAATAAGTACTAATGGTAATCCGGCTCTTATATCTAAAGGCTCTGAATCTTCTATGAACTAATAATAATCGAAACACTTCACCTATCTATTTTAGATAAGTGAAGTGTTTTTAAAAATCACTACATTCCTAAAGGAGGTTTAGTTATGGATAATACAACTAAAGATGATGAAGTTATTACTAGCCTTCAACTAAAAGAAGAACAATTATCAATTGAAAAAAAGTGGAATGAACTAGCACAGGTAGAAATATACAAAGAATCTGTCACCATCGAAAAAACCATAAAAGTTCCTATTATTCAGGAGCGTCTTGTAATAGAAAAAAAGACCATACAACCCACAAATTCAAATATAGAAAATCAAAACATTGAAACCATAAAAATTCCGCTTACAGAAGAAAGCATAGAAATAAAAAAACATCCTATAATGCTTCAAGAGATTGAGATATCTAAAAAGCAATGTATAAAAACTCAACAAGTAGAGGTAAGCTTAAAGAAGGAAAAGCTTAATATATCAACTTCTGGGAAAGCAATTATCAAGGAAATAAACAATGGAATATCTTCAAATTAGGATGAACCTCACTTTTAAAACCGAAAAAAATTTCGCTTCCTAAAAATTTAGCTACAGCTAACTGCTCTGTACTGACTTTCGTCGATAGCAAAATACCTTCATCTATTCCCTTGGAGTTTAATTCTTTAGTTAGATAATCAACTTCCTGTTTCAAAGACTTCTCATCTATCACTCCCACTACTTCCTTTAAAATAACAGGTATACTATCATTAATACTCTCAAAAGAAACTCCTTACTTTCAATGAATTATTCTTTTGCTTAATATGCATTTATCATCTCTAAAAAACATTTGTGTATTCTAATTCAAAAGGTCTATAAATATTTCCCTGGAAATCATTGTTAATGCCTTTTTCAATTCATTATTTAAATTAGGAAACAAGATAAAAAATTAAGACCCTTGGGATAATAAACGACATAGGGTCTTAATAGTCAAATTATTATTGTTTTGCTAATAGAATCCACCATCTACTATCTGTCTTATCTCCTCTTGCTCCATTTTTATACCTGTCAAGGTATGCTTTAACCTCTTTACATCATTGTCTGTCATTGAAGCAGAATTATTAGCTAAATACTTTTCAAGTCTTTCCTCTTCTGCTTTTAACTCCATCATACGACTATTATAATCGGCCTGTTGAAAATCTATCATATCCTTCTTTCTCCTCCAATTTTCTCTTGTTCAAGTATAAATATACTATTACTATCAATAAAGCAAATTAATTTTAATTACCCACAAGACTGAGATTTTTTTGTATCTTTTGCATCTTGATGCTCTTTTTCATCTTTGCAATTAAATAATTTTTTAGCTTCATCTAAAATCGCCTTATATTTACGACTTCTATTTCCATAAAGCTTTGCTGAAAACATGGTTATTATTGACAATGTATCTTCTATTAACTCTTCTTCGTAGCATTTTTCTTCATCTTCTGTTACTATTACAATTTCTACATTATGATACTTACAGATTTCCTTTATTAGCTCGTTTCCAAACCGCAGTAATCTATCCTTATAATTCAAAACTATCCTTTCAAGCTTGTTAGTTTCTATAAGTTTAATAAGTTCTAATAAGCCAGCTCTATTATAGTTAAGGGCCGATCCAATATCCTCTATGGTTTTATACTTCCAACCTTTAGAAGCACAATACAACTGTAAGATTTCTTTTTGCTTTTCTAATTCACTTTGATCCACAGTATTTGAAATTCTAGTATATATAGCAGTAATCTTTTCACATTTTTTATTTCTGTTGGCATAGCTTAACACTGATTCTATTTCATATCTTCTATGTCCGCCAGGGGTTCTTTCAGAAACAACTTTCCCAGCCTTATCCCATTCCCTTAATGTTGTTACAGTTACCCCAGCTTCCTTTGCTGCTTTTCCAATTGAAACTTTCATATACCATCACCTACATCTAAATTATAGTCATAGTATTTTCAAACTTAAGCTTATTATGCATAAAATTCTATATTTATATAACTTTAATATATAAAACTGGGATATAATTCGAATTTAAAAAGGCATATAAAAAACTGCCAGACTAAGCTGGCAGTCTTATTTTATTGTTGAACGTAAACTGAATATGAGCCACCATTTACAAAGAATTGGCCCCATCCATCGGAATTAATAGTAACTTTGTCGCTTCTATTCCCTGTAATATCATAGAATACTTTTCCTGCATGCTGTTTTCCAACATACATCCATTTAGATCCTCCAGGACCATCAGTTACTATAGCAGCTAAGCCTGATTTAGCATGAGAGGAATCTCCTTCTCTTGTCCATCCTACAATATCATTATGATCAAAGTAATCATGTTGAGTACCATAAGCATACTTAGTTCTTGCTACCATCAGCTTGTCTATTTGAATCTTAAGAGATGGAATATTTCTAGATGGAATTCCATAATAATCTCCATAGAACACACATGGATATCCTTGTTCACGAGTTAAAATAAAGGTATAAGCAATTGGTTTAAACCAAGTTTGAACAAAGGATTCAAGAGATTGACCAGGTTGAGTGTCATGATTATCTACAAAAGTAACTGCTTTAGTAGGATCGGAAGACACTAAGGTTGAATTGCGTAAATTTCTCATGTCATAATATCCACCACTATTTGATGCATTATAGAAATTCATATGAAGTGGAACATCGAATAAGGACATAGTTCTTCCTGTCTTTGATATATAATTTTGAAGCTTAGATAAATCGCTGCTCCAATATTCTCCTACTGCGAAAAGTTCTTTACCTGAAGAGCTTCTTTGATAATTTAACCAATCTTTGTAGAAATCAAACTTAATATGTTTAACTGCATCTATTCTATAACCATCTAAATTTAAGGTGTTTGTGTACCATCTTCCCCAATTCTTTAGTTCAGTAACAACTTCAGGATGTTCCATGTCTATATCGGCACCCATTAAGTAATCATAGTTACCGAATTCTGTATCAACTTCCCAGTCCCAAGCTTTTCCTGTACCATTAAATCTGTAAATTCTCTTTAATGAACGACTTTGATCCCAATCTACACCATCAAAATGGTACCATTTCCACTTAAAGCTAGAATAAGTATTACCTCTTCCTGGGAAAGTGAAAGAAGTCCATGCTGAAATATCATAAGAACCGGAGGTAACTACATTTCTATTTGTTTCGCTTACTTCTACTGCAGAAACTGTTTCAGTGGCATCTGCACCCATTTTATGATTTAATACTACATCTCCATATACCTGTATGCTGTTATTCTTTAGTGCACTTATAGCTGATTGTAACTCAGACTTTGTACCATACTTGGTTCTTACCGTTCCTTTTTGATTGAATTCACCTAAATCGTATAGGTCGTAAACTCCATAACCTACATCTCCTTGGCTTGTTCCCTTATATGGAGGTGGAAGCCAAACTGCAGTGAATCCAGAATTCTTTAGTGCAGAAGCATTATTCTTAAGCTTGTTCCATAATTGACCGTCATTTGGCAGATCCCACTCAAAATACTGGATCATTGTGCCATTGATAGTCGTTGCAGCTTCTGTTTTTACTTTATCTCTTTTGTAAAAAATCACAGATGCAACTAAAACAATTAGAGATAGAAGTAAAGCTATCTTTTTCTTGTGTTTAAACATTTACCTTCCTCCTTTTAAATTTTTTATACCTAATACCAATATAAATATTTATATTGGCAACGGTTTCAAAGCATACAGTATTATTTGCAATTTAATTATACAAAATTTATATGCTAAAATAGAATCATTTTCATAACAAAAATTATCAAATTATTCGACATTTTTCTCGCTATTTTAATCAACAAATTGAACATCTTTTTTTATAAGTCATATACATAAAAATTTTATATTTATGCACTTGACAAGTTAGGAAATGTAAATTAATATATATTTAAACAATAAACCGATGAGTAAGAGAAGTAGGCTATAATATTTGCTCACAGAGAATCGGGGTAGCTGAGAACCGATAGCAAATATATAGTTGAATGGACTTACGAGGGCAGTCCGAACACTTGTTAAGTAGGCGCTGCCGGGAGCTCTACCCGTTATCAACTGAGCATATATTATTGTATATGATTTGAGTGGGTTATTTATAACCAATTAGGGTGGTATCGCAGGACGTACAGCTCTTGTCCCTTCATAGGGGCAAGAGCTTTTTTGTATATTTATAAATACACAGAAATCTCACTTAATTTAAATTCTTATTTTGAAAGGAGAAATACCTATGACTAAAATTCCATACAGAATTTATTTATCAGAAGATGAAATTCCAAAGCAATGGTATAATTTAAGAGCCGACATGAAGGAGCAACCTGATCCTTATATTAATCCAGCTACTATGAAAGAGGCTGTATTGGAAGACTTTTTGCCTGTATTTTGTGAAGAATTAGCTAAACAGGAAATGGATAAAGAAAATAGATACATTGATATCCCAGAGGAAGTTCTAAACTTTTATAAAATTTATCGTCCTTCTCCACTATGTAGAGCCTATAATTTGGAGAAAGCTCTTAATACACCGGCTAAAATCTATTATAAGTTTGAAGGTAATAATACCTCTGGAAGCCATAAATTAAATTCAGCGGTAGCCCAAGTTTACTATGCTAAAAAGCAAGGCATTACTTCTTTGACTACAGAAACAGGAGCTGGTCAATGGGGTACAGCACTTTCAGAAGCTTGTGCATATTTTGGAATACCTTTAACAGTTTATATGGTTAAGGTTTCATCTCAACAGAAGCCTTATCGTAAAGCAATTATGGAAACCTTCGGTGCTAATGTAATACCTAGTCCTTCAACAAATACTGAAGTTGGTAGAGCTATTCTAGCTAAAAATCCAGATAATGGCGGTAGCCTCGGTTGTGCTATTTCAGAAGCTATAGAACACGCTGTTAAAGAAAAAAACTGCAAATATGTCCTTGGATCCGTATTAAATCAAGTATTACTACATCAATCCATTATCGGATTAGAAGCAAAGAAAGCTATGGAAAAAATAGATGAATATCCAGATATTATTATAGGCTCTGCTGGAGGCGGCTCCAATTTGGGTGGACTAATAGCACCTTTTATGCAGGATAAACTTCTAGGTAAAGCAAATCCACATTTTATTGCTGTAGAACCAGCTTCTTGTCCTACATTAACTCGCGGAAAATATGCCTA
>DGDR01000153.1 GCA_002385545.1 Clostridium sp. UBA3947 | reverse complement strand
GTCAGATGTGTATAAGAGACAGGAATTATATAGGATTAGATAATAACAATTTAGGAAAGGTAATTGAAGGACTTAATAAGTACTTAGCAGATTTAAATATCTTGTACGTAAAGCTTCATAATCTCCACTGGAATGTTGAAGGACCAGCTTTCTTCCAGCTACATGCTAAGTTTGAAGAATTCTATGATAAGGTAAACGAAGACTTAGATGAAGTGGCAGAAAGAATCTTAACCTTAGGTGGAAGACCAGCAGCTTCCGTAAAGGAATATGTAAAGCTAGCTTCCATTGAAGAGTTGGATAGCAAGGGAATTTCAGGAGATGATTCCATTGAAATAATAAGAAAAGACTTCTATCATATGCTTGAGCAATCAAGAAGCATACTTGAATTAGCAGAAGAAGCTAAGGACCAAGGAACTGTAGATTTAATGGCTGGCTTTATAGGCAGCTACGAAAAAACTCTATGGATGATAAATGCATATAAGGCTTAATTAATATTCCCTACCAAAGGTTCTAGAGGTTAAAATCTAACTTCTAGAACCTTTTTTGCTTTATATATTACAGCGAAGAGGATTTGATGTTTCCAACTTCAATCTTCTTAATTATCCCTCTAATGTCCTTTGTAATCTCACTCAAACCAAGACATTCAAGATTAAGTAGATCATTCCACTTGGCGAGGGTATAATCTAAATCCTTTACCATAAACTCTCTTATATTATGTATATTTGCACTTTTTAGCCACTGCCTGTAGCTTTGTTGAGCTAGCATATGGGCTTCCTCATTTTCCTCTCTCGGAATCCACTGAAATCTTATGTTGTCTACAATCTTAGCAAGCTTGGCCAAAGTACTCTTAAATTCTCTTTCACTACAAGGACTCTCTTTAGGATTATCCTTAAGCTTTTTGTGGATATGAATCAGTTCATTAACTATTCCTTGACAATCGGAGTGAATAACCACTTCAATATTTTTGTCCTTTCTAATATACTCATAGGCAGAGGCTATAGCATAGAATATAGCCTTTTTTTCACTTTCACCGATAGCCTTGCTTCTTATATTTTTCGACTGCTGCTTTAATATTTTATTTTCCTCATCCTTTATAATAAAGGCTATGCAGCTTCTTTTTACATTCCGATCAAAGCTAGCATCGGTATAGATATTATATACCCTCTTAGAATTTTTCCTTAAAAAATCTCCCATTTTCAAATCTCCCTTTTAAAATATTTTATCTAGATTATTCACAGAAATTAGAATTTTATTCAGTGAAAATAAAAAAACAGCCATTAAATTATGGCTGCCAATAATAAAAGTCCAATATTATCCCTATATATTTTATCAAATTGAGATATAGGTAAGGGGTTGATTCCTTTACCTACCTCTATGGTAAAGCCTGGTCGCCTATATTCTTTTATAAACCAATCCTTATATCCAGCGTAGGATACTATCCCATAGGCTTGTGAAGGTACATATCCACTAACTCTTGCAAATTGCTCTACAATTTCAGCAGACTCCACTGGTGTTAAGTCTGAATAGGTCCAGTATATTACCTCTCCTTGACTATGATAAGCTAGAACCAGCCTAAAATTGTGGCTTCTTGTAAAGTCAGCTACTGCCCTGCTTTCAGGCTCCGATTCTGGATATGGTCCAGAATATCGTGTTGGTCCTGGTCCTGTGATTCCGTAAAGAGCCTCCGCTTCCTTGGATAGTTCCCAAGAAGCATCATAATTATGATTTAAGTCTACTCCTCTTGCGTTAGCCTGCCAAACCCTTGAAAAATCTGTGCTACCACCATTCCAGCTTATAAGGTCCTGGTAGTAGGGATTGGTGCTAGATAAGCCATTAAGGACTAAATCTACACCATCGGGATTTACCATGGGCATGATATATATGGTGCTTTTATCCCATAGCTCCCGCACCTTATAACCATCTAAATAAGTATTGTTAGTATAAGCCTCTGAAAAGTCCTCAATAAACTTCATTAATACTACAGAAGTTATCCACTCTAGACCATGATGGGCCCCATTATAAAAAACTTCATTAGGCCCATTTCCAAGCTTAACATAGTATAGATTTCTACCTAAAACACTTTTTCCTGCTATGCCTATTTCAAGAAAGGGATACCTAACCTTTAAGGCTTGCAAATCCCTCTCCATTATGTCATAAGTATAGTCTATATTGGTATCCACCACATTTATACCATATGGCACCGTAATTCTCTGGCCTATTCTAAGATTATAAATCTCCAATCCTGGATTGGCTTCAAGAATCCTATTAATGGTTGTGTGATACTTCCTTGCTATGATATAAACACTATCACCAGGCCTTACAGTGTAAATATCATAGCCCAGTAGAAATCTTTGGAGTAGCCTATAAGTATCTTCCCCTATTATGCCATCAGCTTTTAAACCAAAGCTTCTTTGAAATTGCATAACAGCCCGCTGGGTGTTAGGCCCAAAACTACCGTCTATAAGTCCTGGATCATAGCCAATCTTTTTTAAGAGGGCCTGTATTTCCATAACCTCAGTACCTGTGGAGCCTATTGATAAAATTGCCATCCCATTTTACCTCCGGAGGATTGATAACTAATTTATATTATGTTGCCTGAAGTAATTTGTTACTGAAACTTTGAAAAAAGCTATCTACCTCCAGTTTTCCTCTGCCTGTAAATAATAGTTTAAGAGCTGAGGCTTGGATAATGTATTAGTCTCTATTTTATCCATATCTACCCTTTCATCCTTGCTAAAGGAAAAAAGCTTGTGAAGAACCTCCTTATTGATAAACCGTGTATCTGTAACCTTTATATTTAGATTATATATATCTACAGGTTTTTTAGAAGCCAATTGAAAGCCCCAATCCCCAAAGGAGGGCACCTCTAAATGGTAAGGATACACCTTAAAACCCTCTTCTTCTAAGGTTTTATTTATACACCAAAAGGCCTCCTTAGCATAATAGGGACTGGTAGACTGAACCGCAATCAGACCTGAATCCTTCAGACTGTTTCCACACAATCTGTAAAAGATATTGGTATACAGCTTATTTAGATTTTCATCATTGGGATCTGGTAAATCTACTAATATCAAATCAAAAAGCTCTTTATTTTCTTGAAGAAATTTATAGGCATCCTCATATACCACTGTTAATTTAGGGCTACTTAAGGCATCCTTATTAAGAGCACGAATATCCTTATGGGTCTTGCAAAGCTGTACCATTTCTTCATCTAAATCTACTAAAGTAATGTTTTCTACACCGTCATACTTTAGCACTTCCCTAACCGCTAGTCCATCTCCGCCACCTAATATTAACACACTTTTAATTGACTCACTAGCGGCCATAGGCACATGGACTAAAGCTTCATGATACCTATACTCATCAAGGGAAGAAAACTGTATATTTCCATTTAAAAATAATCTTAAATCATCCTTATGCTTTGTAACAACTATCTTTTGATAGGCTGTCTGCTTGGACAAGATTACCCTATCCCTATACAGTGCATCCTCTACACTTTTTGCTATATTCTCTGAAAATATACTGCCTAGTATCATTATCACTAAGGCAAACACTGAAAGGAATCTAAATATATTTATGTTTTTAATATAATCCTTATGGGTATATATTATTATGATAGCTACTGTTATATTTAATGTCCCTGTAATAAAAGAAGTAGTAAAGTACCCTAGGTTAGGTAACAACAACAAAGGAAAGGCTATGGAACCAATAAGACCTCCTATATAGTCGAAGGTAAAAATACTAGAAATAGTCAGTCTTAGGTTTTGCTTATCCTTTTCAATAAGTCTAGTTAATAAAGGAATTTCCAGACCTACTAAGGTTCCAATTATTATAATCTGACTATACATAACCACTGCATAGGCCTCTATGTATATATGGGATAAAAACAAAATTAAAGAACTAATCCCTCCTAGTATACCTACCGATAACTCCACTAGGACAAACCAATCAAAAAGTTTATTCTTTATATACTTTGAAAGATAGGAGCCTAGTCCCATAGAACTCATGTACAAGCCAATAGTAATAGAAAACTGCTTTATGCTATCTCCTACCAAATAGGAGCTTACAGAGCTTATTAAAACCTCATAAATTATTGAGCATCCTGAAATAATTAAGGTAGTTATCATTAATAACCTAACATTTATGACCTTTTGTTGCATATTATCACCTTCAGTTTAATTTTTATTGTGTTATAAAGAAAAATTCTGCCTTTCGCAGAATTTTTCCTACCTTATCTTATTAAATTGGTTAATAGATTACCCCGCTAATAACTATTCCTAGTCCAATAAACATACCTGCTACCATTAATCCTGCCGCTGCATTTCCTTGTCCAATTTCCTTATTTAAGTCATACTTTTTATTAAATAGCTTAGCTACTAGGTAGCCTATTATGCAAAATATTATACCAATAGCGAAATAAAGGATAGTGCTTCCAACACCCTCCATCAAGCTTTCAGAAACTCCTTCCAACGCTGGAGAAATCACAGCACTCCTAATTATAATTCCTACGGCAATAGAGGCTCCTGCAGTTATGTATCCTACTGCAAGGTTTCCCTTTTTAATTTCTGCAGGGAAATCACAAGGGATAACTACATCTATTAACATATTACCTACCATCATAAGTATTATTCCCAAGCATGCATAAACTATTGTGATAACTATATCTGGCATAAAACAACACTCCTATTTATTTTTTATTTTCCAAAGCTTGTACCACCACCTGATGAGCTTCGGCGGCTTAAACTTAACTGTCTAATGTTATTTGAATAGGTCTTGTATGGGTTTGAGGAATCTAAAAATATTATATCCCCATCATAGTTCACATAAGCATCATTGTTACTGCTAAATCTATTTTTATCTGTGGTATAACCAGCAGTATAGTAATAATCCCTATAATATTTGCTAGTCCTGATACTGCTTCTATAAGGTCTATGGGTACTAGAATAAGCATAGGCTCTCTGACCTATTAGTATCATGGTATCCCCGTCTTCTTCCCCCTCCATTTTATATAAAAAGCAGTATTCGTATTTAGTTAGTATACCTATAGATGAATCCTCGCTATTTTGCTGAACTTCTGCAACGTCGCCTTCTAGATGTTTTATAATGTCCTTAGCAACAGTATCTATAGAAAGAGGACTAGAATAAATATCCGCCTTTTGTTTGTTATTTAAGTTTGCCGTCATGGAGGTTACATAAGTATAGTTATTACTTTTAGCTAAGTATTTAGAAATCTTCCTTTTGGAACTACCTCCAAATAACGAATATAATATCATTCCTATAATTAACAATGTTACAATAGAGAAAATTTTTGATACTATTCTAGTTAGATTATAGGCCCTGTTTTCACTATAGGATTGAAAATATGCACCGTTATTATAGCTCTTTCTTATGATTTCTTTAGCTGATAAATAATATCCAATAGAGCACTCTATTTCATCGTCCCAAATTTCTACCGATACTATATTTTCTTCGCTGGCATCTTCATACTCCTTATATACAGCACTGTCGCCACAATCAACATCTACGTCTCCCAACACCCTGCTTACAGTAGCCTTTCCTGAATCAACCTCGTGATAGCCTCTATTAATAATATTCTGATGCTCAAATTGGCTATTATAAATCTTCTGAAAATAAATGGCATACTCTCTATAAATAGTATCAATACTAAGCCAAGCTATTTGACCATTATGTCGATTTCTAATTTTATATTCCGTCCAGGAGGATAATTCCTGATGGTTGTTAAATTCTATTATCCCTTCAACAGTGTAGTCATTTCCTGCAACGGATATTATATCCCCTAAATTAAAAATCAAGCCTCTCCCCCCCTATTCTCATATACCATACTAAATTATCATAGCATATTCTATATTATAATACATTAATCATCTTCTTTAGTTAATTTTTGATAAATTTATCAATAATTTTTCTTTCCCATACTGCACCAATTCCTCCACAATTAAAGCTTCTTACCACAAAAACAGGTGTTGTCCACCTTCTCCATTCATGTTATCATTAGCACATAGAAACAAAGGTCGTGCTAGAGGGGGAGCTAGCGGTGCCCTGTAACCTGCAATCCGCTACAGCAGGCTTGAATTCCTTGTTTAGGCATTAAGCTGTCAGGTCAGTATAGCTAAAAAGGTTATGAGAGCTGGGTCCCATGCATCAGAAAATCATAAAACCCGTCAGGTTCGGAAGAAAGCAGCGGTAAGTGAATATTTCTGAGTGCCGTGGATCAATCTGGCTTGAGCCAATTTAACTACAAACGCTGGTAGCTTAATTGACAACACAAGGGCACGACTTACATAGAGGTTAGAGAAAGAAGGTAATTCTGCTGGTGCAGAATTCTTTACATTTACTGACATGATAGGAAAAGGGATATGGTATAAGAGCTAAGATGATAGCTCTGCACCTATATCCCTTTTTAAATTATTTTATCACCTTTTCTTTGCTAATTATCTTAGCTTTCTGTTAGTATTGGCCATATTATAGAATTGTGTTCATTAATTGGCCATCATCATCTGTTCTAAGGGCTAGCTCTGGGTTTTGGAAGATGCTATAGTCGTAGTCAGAACGAACATTAGCTTCTAGCACATCATAAAGCTTTCTTAACTGCTTTACAATTTGATCAAGAAAGTCGTCATCCTTAACTAATAAATACATACGGCTAGTAGTTCCATCTCCAATTACACCGCAGAGAATACCTTCAAGGTTAAAGGCCTTCCTAGCAAACAAGCCAGTTATATGAAGCATCACACCAGGATGATTTCTAACCACCAATTCTATTACTACATTATTATTTATCATAGCCTGCACCACCTATCATTGTAGTATTTCCGGCACCGGGCGGTACCATTGGAAGAACATTTTCATTTTCCCTTATTGGAATATCAACCACATAAGCTTCAGGAGACAGTAATATGTCCTTCAAGGCCTTTAGCGGATCCTTTTCCTTTCCTAAATTGCAACTCTTTATACCAAAGCCACTGCTAATTGTTGTATAATCACACCTTGTTTCAAACCTTGAGGCCATGTAATGCCCATTATAAAATAACTCCTGCTGCTGCCTAACTAAACCTAAATGGCCATTGTTGAAAATAAGCACCTTTACATTTAAACCTAAATCCGCCAAGGTTGCTAGCTCTTGAATGTTCATAAGAATAGATCCATCACCGCTAAAGCAAATCACTTGCCTATCTGGATTCTCCATAGCCGCTCCTATGGCAGCAGGTAATCCAAAACCCATTGTTCCTAGACCGCCAGATGTTAGCAAAGTTCTAGGCTTTTTAAAGGGATAGGCCTGAGCAGTCCACATCTGATGCTGGCCAACATCGGTAGTAATAATAGCATCCTCACCAACAATGCTACTCACATATCTTATAAGGTTTACTGGATGAAATATATCATCCTTTGGCGGCAAGTTAAAGGGATACTTTTCCTTATATTCTCGTATCTGCCTTATCCAATCCCTTCTATCTGATTCTTCTACCTTCTCAAGGAGAGCCTCTAATACTCCATTTAAGTCCCCTTTAATAGAAATATCCGCATTCTTTATTTTGTTTATTTCTGATGCATCTATATCTATATGGATAATTTTAGCCTTAAGACAGAACTTAGCTATATTTCCTGTGGCTCTGTCATCAAACCTAACCCCTAAAGCCAATACTAAATCCGCCTCATCCATTAGCATATTGGTATATTGGGCACCATGCATTCCCAGCATCCCTAGATATAATAAATCATTACAAGGAAAGGCTCCCAAGGCCATCAGTGTTGCTGCCGTAGGAATACTATTCTTTTTAGCTAATTTATAAATATTCTCATAGGCCTCAGAGCTTATAACTCCTCCCCCCATATAAATTACTGGTTTTTTTGCACTATTTATCATCGCAGCTGCCTCTTCAATAGCCTTATGGTTTAGCTCATTAGTAGGTATTTCTCTTACATAAGGCTCTGGCCACTGATCAAACTCATACTCCTGTACCTGAATATTTTTAGGAATATCAATAAGCACCGGTCCCGGTCTGCCCTCTTCCGCAATTCTAAAGGCCTCTGGAATTATAGTGAATAGCTCCTCTATATTCCTTACAAAGAAATTATGCTTAGTAATCGGAACGGTTAAGCCATAGGTGTCAACCTCTTGGAAGGCATCAGTACCAATTAGGTTATAGCTAACCTGACCTGTTATCGCAATTATTGGCACAGAGTCCAGCTTAGCATCTGCAATAGCTGTTAAAAGATTTATGGCTCCTGGTCCTGAGGTAGCAAAGCAAACGGCTGCTCTTCCAGTGGAACGAGCCATACCATGAGCTATAAAGGCTGCTCCTTGCTCATGCCTTGCTAGGATATGCCTTATGCTACTCTTATATAAAGCATCATATATAGGGAGATTCGCCCCACCTGGAATACCAGGAATATCCGTTATACCCTGCCGCTCCAGCAATCTTATTGTTATTTCTGCCCCATTTAATTTCATAAATAACACCCCTTATATTAAAA
>DGDR01000152.1 GCA_002385545.1 Clostridium sp. UBA3947 | reverse complement strand
TAAATAACACCCCTTATATTAAAATTTATTATATTAAAAAACCCTTCATCCTAATTAAAGGACGAAGGGTATACTCCGTGGTACCACCTTTTTTTGTATATGAATACACACTCAAACATAGCACGGGCTTATCTTCTAGCCGATGCTACTTCTCTTTTAACGGTGAGACTCCGTTTAACTCTACTCTCCGAAGATTTCGATTAACCACTCCGAGGCTACCTTCTATATCTCCATCATGGGAAGCTTCCACCATCCTTCCCTCTCTGAATTTCAAGAGAATATATACTCCTCCTCATCAAAGTATTTGGACTTTTTAATATTTTTATCAGTATATAATATATGTATATTAAATGTCAAGAATATTTAGAATATTTTATTCAAATCCTAGTAATATAATTTTCTAAATATTAAGTCGAATTTTGTTGACAGTAAAATTCATAAATTTATACTATAATTAATAACAGGAAATTTTTGAATCTATTAACAATTTCTTAATTTTGTTAACAAATGCTTAAATTTATTGTAGGGGAGTTAGTGGTATGAAAAAGCTAAGTCATAAGATTATTATCATGTCCATTGCAATCTGTCTTATTTTCGGAACTACTTTATCTGCAACTGCAATTATCAGAATGATAACAACTAATAATAAGTATCTTTCTGAAATAGAGCAAACATTAAAAGAACAATTTGATCAAAATGCTAAGTTTCAAGTTGAAACTGCCCTAAGTATGCTGACAAAAATAAGCGATATGGAGCAAAAAGGCGAACTTACTCATGAGGAAGCCTTAAAACTTGGAGCTGATCTTTTGAGAGAGCTTAGGTATGGGGAGGAAGGTTACTTTTGGGCTGATACAACTGACGGTACAAATGTAGTACTTTTAGGAAATTCAACAGAAGGTACAAATAGATACAATGCTCAAGATGCCAATGGGACATACTATATACAAGAGATACTTAAAAATGGTATGCAAGAAGGTGGTGGCTATTCTGAATATTGGTTTCCTAAGAAGGGCGAAACAGAACCTTCTCCCAAAAGGGCATACAGTATACTTTTCAAGCCCTTCAATTGGGTAATAGGAACTGGTAACTATATTGATGATATTGATAAAGTGGTTGCATTAAAAAGAGAGGAAATATCCAAAAGTACAAGAGAAAGTATAATATTGCTCTCTGTGATTTTAGTTGCTTCCTTAGCAATTGCAATAATATTATCTGTTATACTGGGACTTAGAATTAGTAAACCTATTGTAAGCCTTGCTGCCTTATTTAAAAAAGCAGAAGCAGGCGATTTAACTGTAAGAAGTAGTTGCAATAACAAAGATGAAACTGGGCAGCTTTCAAAAGCATTTAATCAGATGATGAATAACATGATGTTGCTAATAAAGGGTGTTAAGGAGTTAAGCTTTGCTGTATCAGAATCATCTCAGGAAATCATGTCCTCATCAAATGAGGTTAGCATTTCTTCAGAGCAAATAGCAATTACAGCAAACGAGTTGGCAAAGGTTTCTGTAAACCAGGCCACCTATGCTGAAAATAGTAACGCTAAATTAAGCGAAATATTGGACGGTCTTAATCAAATTAATAAAGAGATGGAGAATTCCAAGCTACTAAGTTTAACGGCAAATGAAGTAGTTAATACTGGCGAAAAAATAGTACAAAGTCATGAAGAAAAGACACTGGTAACTAAAGAAGCTGCTATGAATGTGAACAAAGTTATAGCTGCTCTTGAAGAGAAGTCAAATACAATAGGCCAGATAGTAGAAGCAATTAACGGTATATCTGAACAAACTAACCTCTTGGCATTAAACGCAGCTATTGAGGCCGCTCGAGCCGGTGAAGCAGGCAAAGGCTTTTCAGTGGTAGCAGATGAAATTAGGAAGCTTGCAGAGCAGTCCAGCAATTCTGCAAAGCAAATTGGTGACATTATAGCTGAAATAAAAGGTAGTATAGAACAGTCAGTTATTGAAATAAATAAATCCAGTTCAGCAGTAGCAGAACAAGAAGAAGCATTAACTGAAACCGTAAATGTATTTAATAAAATCTCTCAATCCGTTGATACTATAACAGATAAAATCAAGCAAGTTGTTGAATCATCGCATTTACTAAGTTCAAGGGCAACAGAAGCAGTAGAAGCATCCAGCAATATAGTAGCCCTTACAGAAGAAACCGCATCCAGCACAGAACAAGTATCTGCTTCTACTGAGGAGCAAACCTCTGCTATTCATCAAATAGCAGCTTCCGCTAAAAATCTAGCAGAACTTTCAGCTAAGCTGCAAAAGGAGATAGATCAGTTTATAGTTTAAATATAGATGAACAGCCCCTTGTCAAGTTGACAAGGGGCTGTTCATCTTACAATATCATAACTTCTATTTTTATTGTGCTACAAAGTACTTAGTCAAAACATATTAATTTAAGAGTAATCAATATTTAAAAAGCTCCTTCAATATCTCCCCTAAAGCCTCGTAGGAGAAATACTTCCTACCCTTTTCAAAGTTTTCTTCAACCTTATCAGTTCTGAATTCATTATCCTTTAGGTAGGTTATTATTTCTTTTGCTGCATTTTCGATTATAGACTTATCTACCTGAACTAAGCCCTCGCTGTCTAGTGTATGAGTATCACCTAAGGATACTATGTTAAAGCCAATCCTTTTGAGGTCCGCAGCATATACTGGATATTCGTATACTAGCATTGGTTTCTTGGCGAATAGTCCTTCTAGGAACTGGTTGCCGAAACCTTCAAGGATAGATGGGTAGGTAACAAAATCCGCATGAACATATGCATCCCAGAGGGAGTAAATCTTTTTGCCATCCTTATTGTATCTATAAGAGTCTATATGTTCATTTACAAACCTTACTTTTACATTAAGCCTTTGGGCTAAGTCCTTTAGGGCTTCTAGGTACTTATCTTCACACTCTATAAGACCTGCCATTACAAATACTATGTCACCAGTGAATTTCTTGCCATTATAGAGGGTGCCTTCTCTTAGAAGCTTAATGTTTTCAGGCTCTACCAGCTTGCCGATGGTATCTATGGCTAGTTCTATGGCCTTTCGCTCTGTAACTCTTGTAGCTTGTAGGATGAGTATATCATCCTCTTTAACCCCTATGGTATCTCTGAAATCCTTGTTATAGTCATCAATGGACCAGAGCTGTGCTTCAAAGTCAAAAACGTTAGGTGCAATGGTGGAGTCTACCCCTTTTCTGTCCAATAGCTCCTTCTGGGCTAGGCTGTTTATTACGGCGTTTTTAATCTTATCGCCCTTTGGTGGGAAATAAACTTCCAACATTCTTTTAACAAAGCTGCAGGTTGGCTTGCTATACCTTTCTCGTTCCCAGTAAAAATCGTGATTGTGAACGACGGCTCTTATTCCTGTGTTAAGAACTGCATTATGTATTCCCATTGCAGCAGGTAGTCCCCAGCCTAAGGACCATATATTGTTTGGCACAATAACATCTATTTTTCTTCTTTTTATTATTTCTGTTACCTTGTCTTCAATTACCTTTGCTGACCTTTTTACTTCTGCTTCTAGTTCTTCTTCGGTGTAATCTGTAAGCTTAACATAGGCGTTGTATACTATTTTATCGTTAAGTGGATTTTTGTAGTAAAGCTCATCTACAACTTCTGTATCCTCATAGGCATTACCACCTATATAAATAACCTTATGTCCTAGCTTTTCTAGTTCTATCTTCCACTTTTCCATTTCAAGGGAAACTCCGTCTGTTTCTCCAACTCTAAAGTGACATAGTGCAATGTTCATAGTTCTCTCTCCTATACCAAGTTATTTTGACAGCTCATGAAGGAAATTTAAGCTCCTTTTTATACCTTCAAGGCTTTCACCTCTGAGGTGACATTCAATAGATAAGGTTCCAGTGTAGTTTATATCCTTTAGTTTCTTAAATACAGGCTTAAAGTCCATATGGGCAAGACCTGGAAGCTTTCTATTGCTATCGGCTAAGTGATAGTAAGCAATAAAATCCTTATATTCTTCTATAGTTTTAACCATATCATCTTCTTCTATGTTCATGTGAAATAAGTCCCCTAATAATTTTACCTGCTTACTGCCAATGGCTTCTATATAAGGTACGCCCTCGCTAATCATGTTAATCATATGGTCCTCATATCTATTTAGGGGTTCTAGATAAAACATAACCTTATGCTTTTCAGCAGTCTCTGCTATCCTTTTAAGTGAATCTAGGAGGATTCTCCTATCTTCCTCTATAGGCCTCTTTGGAGGGAAACGTCTAGCATACATACCATAGGCTGCAGGTGCTACAAGGCCTTCTCCCCCCATACTTGCTATGTTTTCTAAGGACCTTTTTACCCCTTCCACTGCTATGTTCCTTTTTTCCTCATCAAAATCAGCAATCCAGTTAAGGTAGCCGCCGCAAACTGCTGCTATAGGAAGGCCTGTTTCCTGAGAAGCTTTAGCTATTTCTTCTGCATGGGCTTCTGTTAACTCCTTCTGAAAAAAGTTTAGTTCTATAGCATCAAAACCCACTTCCTTTGCCAGAGTAAAGCTTTCCTTAAAGCTTTTTCCTCCTAATAAGTTATCCTGTATTGCAAATCTCATACACATCACCCTTCCCTTCTTCTATAAGGCCAATACCATCTGAAGTACTTGGCTTGTGGCTGTATCTAAAATTTCATAGGCTTTTGCTGCCTCTTCAAAAGGAATGGTGTGAGTTATGAGTCCCTTTAAATTAAGCTTTCCTTCCTTTTGCAAATCCATTATGGTATGATTCAGTCTTAGTCTATTCCATCGGTAGCTTAAGGATGGATCTACTCCAGAGATTTGGGAACATACTAGGTTTATACGGTTATGATGGAATTCTTCTCCAAGGAATAAACCCTTAGGTTCGCCCTGAATAAAACCTGAAGCTACCACCCTTCCAGAATATGCTGCACAGCGGATGGCATCGTGTAGTGCTCTAGGAGCACCAGATATTTCTATAGCCACGTCTGCACCAAGACCTTTAGTTATCTTTTTTATTTCCTTGGGAGCATCACACTGGCCTGAGTTAAGGGTTATATCTGCTCCAAATTTTTTCGCTGTTTCCAAACGGGTATCGTCCAAATCTACAGCTATTACCCTAGCACCATTTAATTTAGCAAGTTGTGTAACTATTTGACCTGGCACTCCTTGGCCAAAAATTGCTACTGTTTCCCCTACATGAATGTTAGCATCTAAAATTGCATTTAAGCCTATGGCTCCTATGTGAGAGAAAATACCGCAAATTGGGTCAAGTTCCCTGTGTAGCTTTCGATCCTTGGCAAAGCTCTCATCAGCAATATGGGTACTCCTGTGTCCCCAGGTACCAAAGATAATATCTCCTACAGCCACCTCTTTAACCTCGCTGCCTATTTCTATTACTTTACCAACCTCTTCATAACCCCAAGTTCTTAAAGGATAGCTCCAAGAAGTCTCTTCTTCCTTTTCAAAGATTCTGTTTTCAACATCCCATTTCTTGCTAAAAAAGGGACTTGTACCCCTGTAGGAGGTTAGCTCTGTACCTGCACTGATTCCAGTATAAAGGGTTTGGATTCTTACCTCTTTGCTAGTCAAAGGCCTTTCCTCATATTCCTCAAAGCCAACCTTTTTAGGTCCTTCTAATACTAATAACTTTCCCATTTTAACATCTCCTCAATTACCTAATTTTTATTCACATAGTATCCAAGCTATTTCATAGGGCTTAATTTCTGTAACTTCCGTAGTCTGCTCTGACCCTAGAATATTTCTTCCTTTTATAGCCTTATCAAGCTTTACTGTCTTATCTGTAACATTTACTATAGCTACTATTCTTTCCTTAGTGCTGCTATTGTATCTTTCCACAGCAAATAGTGAAGGTGACAGGTCTAATACCTCCTGTTCTGCATAAGGGGAGAAGGCACTATGCTGTCCTCTTATTCTTAACAACTCCTTGTATCTTGTAAATACCATGTTTCTTAAGGAGCCCTCTTCCTTCAACTCAGTAACTAGCTTTTCATAATCTAATTTTTCTCTGTTTATTCTTCTATTGATACCAGAGGTTTCTACCCCTTCATACCAGTTTTCTGAGCCTAAAAGACTGTGATAGTAAATGCCCGGTACTCCTTGCATAGAAAGCATTATACCTTGAGAAGCCATAAATCTTTCAAACTTTTCTTTATTGTCCTTTGAAGGATTAGTAATTCCATTAAGGTAGCTTATATTAAGCTCATATGGGCTTTGACTTCCATCGCTATTAGTTTTGTAGCTTACTCTACCGCCGTTTTTAATAACTGTTTCCACCAAGAAGTTTCTTTCCTCATCAGTCAATATTCCTTCTACTGGTCTTACTCCTACACCATCGTGAGAGGCAAGGAAATTAAAATAGGTGTTTCCTTCCTTTAAAGGAGTCTCCTTTAAGGATTTTGCCCACTGGGTTAGTTTAGTGGTATCTCCCCTTTGAAGGGCAAACATGGTTAATGGGGGTAGGGGGAACTGATATACTAAGTGAGCCTCATCTCCATTGCCAAAATAGCTTATATTGTCCTTGTGTGGCACATTGGTTTCTGTAATTATATAGGTACTTGGAAAGAACTCTTCCAAAAATACTCTCATCAGCTTTACTATAGCGTGGGTTTCATCTAGGTGCATACAGGTAGTTCCAAGCTTCTTATAGGCAAAGCCTATGGCATCAAGCCTTATAAACTTTGCTCCCTTACTGGCGTAAAATAATAGCACATCTATCATTTCTGCTAGCACCTTTGGATTGGAGAAATTTAAGTCTATCTGATCCTCTGAGAAAGTGGTCCAATAATACTTCTCTCCTTCTTTTGTCATGAACTTGGTTAATAGCGGTAATGCTCTAGGTCTTGTAACACTGCTGTAATCTAAACTTGTATACACATCT
>DGDR01000055.1 GCA_002385545.1 Clostridium sp. UBA3947 | reverse complement strand
AAAAATATGCAATTTGCTCGAATATTTAAAAATTTTCGTGTATTCTTAAATTAAGGGTGTATGTTGAATATTTTTGTATAAAATCTAGCTTAATATATTTAATATATATTAATTAATGATCATTTTCAACTTTTATTATACATGCTCTCACTAACCCCCTATGAAATATGCTAAATTAAGTATATTATATAAATATGGACATAAATTAATCTGCTTTGTTTTGGTGCTTTATATAAAGATATCTTACCTGTTAGATAACTTTATCAAAATAGTTTAAGGAGTTGAAACTTATGAAGGATGTTATATTGGATGAACTGCAAATAAAAGTTAATGAATCATTACTAAGACATAAAAGCATTTTAGATATTTTGACAAAGTTTCAGGAATCAAACGCAAGGATAAACAGAGCAGTAGTAAAGGCTGTAACTAACTGCGGCTGTGTTAGTATAAACGCTTCAAAACAACAAGTGCCCTGTGATGGTGATTCTATAGAATCCTTAACGGATTGCATGAAAACTCATTTAGAGGGCAAAATATGCGACGGATGCCGAGAAGTTATAGAAAGAGAACTTGGTAACAATATTTTCTACTTAACCGCTTTATGCAATTTACTAGATATAAGTGTATACGATGTATTTATTAAAGAATACGACAAAATGGATACCCTAGGCAAATATACCTTCAGATAATTGAAAGATTTAGAACAATAGCTGTCTCTGGTTATTGTTCTTTTTTATTTATCCATAATAAGAATGTATACGTTAATAGTTTTGCTTAAGAAGTATCTGCTCCTTTATTCTTCTTAAGCCTCTTCTAATAGCCTTAGCTCTGGCTTCACCTATACCTTCCACTTTGTCTAACTCTTCATGACTTGCTTCTATAACAGCCTTCAACTCCTTGAAATTTTTTATAAGGTTTTCTATAACGGTGGATGGAATTCTAGGGATTTTAGAGAGTATTCTATAGCCTCTAGGAGAAATTAGGGTATCCATAAGTGGCACACCACTGTATCCTAACAATTTAGCTATCAAATCCACATCCAAAATCTCATCAGAAGATAAATTTTGAATTCCCTTATACACCTCGTTATAGTCGTAGTCCGCTCTACAGTAATCCCTTATGAGCAAGACTCCATCCTGCTCTATAAATTTAACCAGCTCGTTGAGCTGCATGCTTATAAGTCGCCCTTCATTTCCTAGTTCACATATATACCTCTCAATTTCAGCTACAATTCTCATAACCATCTCAGTTCTTTGTATAGCTGTAGTTACATCCATTAAAGTAACCATATCCTGAAACTCTTGGGTATTCAAATTATTCAAAACCCTATCCAGTACAGATACATATTTCTCTAAGGTTTGAATAGCTTGATTAGCCCTAGCTAACACAACGCTACTCTCCCTTAGAACATACTTCAAATCATTTTTATAAACACTTATTATATGTCTCCTTTGGGATATAGCAATAACTATAGCTCCCGTTTGCTTAGCCACCCTATTGGCTGTTCTATGCCTTGTGCCAGTTTCAAAGGTTGGTATGGAAGAATCGGGCACTAGCTGGGTATTAGCAAAAAGTATTCTTTTTAAATCACTGCTTAAAATTATAGCCCCATCCATCTTTGCCAGTTCATATATGTAGGACGAATTATATTCAGCATTAATCATAAAGCCACCATCAACTAGCTTCATTATTTCTTCACTATCTCCCAGAACAATTAAAGCTCCTGTTTTGGCTCTCAGAATATTCTCCAATCCCTCTCTAAGCTGAGTCCCAGGTGCCACCACCTTTAAAATACTTTTTATTTCCTTATCATTATCTTGCCTCATACCATCACCATCTTAGTGCTATCCAAATATACTTTTATATTGTCAACCTTTTTTACAATATTTATACTTATTATCTAAATATATGGCCAATAACTTGCTGAATATTATTAAGTTCTATTGCTTTAATGTCCTTAAATTTAGATTTGTCCCTTATTGCTCCTTTAGCTATATAAACCCTTTTAAAGCCCATCCTATCCGCTTCTCTTATTCTAGCTTCCAAGGAAGGTACCTTTTTCAGCTCTCCTGTTAGGCCAACATCCGCAATAAACAAAGTATCAGCATCAATAGGTGTATTATTGGTTGAGGACACTATACTCATTATTACAGCTAAATTTACCGATTGCTCTCTAAGCCTAATGCCACCAGTACTTTTAATAACTACATTTTTATCATACAGTGGAATTCTTCCTCTTTGCTCTAAAATAGATATTAAGGTATTTAATTGCTCTCGACCTATGCTTTCACCAATTCGTGATGGATAAGGCGTAAAGGAATGAGAAACTAAGCTTTCTATTTCAACTATGATTGGTCTCGTTCCCTCTTTCATAACTGTTAATGCACTACCAGAAACCAATTGTCCTGGTTCTCTCTTAGTCATAAAAAATTCAGAAGGGTTATCAATAGGGACCATCCCCTCTTCAGTCATAGAAAAAAAACCCATTTCTCCGGTACTACCGAATCTATTTTTAGAGGCTATCAAGGATCTGAGCTCCTCACCGCTTTCTCCATCGATTATAAGTACCGTATCCACAAGATGTTCCAAAGCTCTAAGTCCTGCAATTTCATCCTCCTTAGTCATTTGTCCAACCATTATTACAGCCCTAGGCTTTTGTCCGTTTTTTGCTACCTTTAATAATTCATTAGCACACTCCATAGTCTGTGTAGGCGAGCCTGGTCTAGAGCTATATTCCTCCAAAGCAAAGGTTTGAATACTATCGATAATTATCAAATCTGGATCTATATCCTTTACTGAATGGAGTACATTGTTCATATTAGAATCCGATACAACCCAGATATCATTATTTATTTTTTTTAGTATTCTTTCTGCCCTATTCTTTATCTGGCTCTCACTTTCCTCTCCAGAGGCATACAAAACCTTGTAGCCCTGATTGCTTACATCATCTGCCACCTGCAATAGCAAGGTTGATTTACCAGCTCCTGGCCTAGCAGTAATTATGGTGAGAGAGTCCCTAACTATGCCTCCACCCATAACCCTATTAAATTCGCTAATATTAGTAATAATCCTGTCACTATTACTTGCAGTTACCTCCGTTAATCTTTTTGCCGCTACAGCTTTTCTATCTGTAGTTACCTTTCCTCCAGAAGCCTTTTTTACCTCCACTACTTCCTCATAATAGGTATTCCAAGCGCCGCAATCTATGCATTTTCCCATCCATTTAGGGCTTTCGTAGCCACAATTTGAGCATATATAAATAGTTTTTGTTTTCATAAACCTTCTCCTGTTTATTAAAAATTAGATTTTAAATGATAAATTATTTGCTGCTTATTGCAAGAAAGATATTTCCCAGCAGGGCTGAGAAATATCTTGGATTTTACAGACAATACTCTTTCTTAATTATACACATTTTCAAATTGGAGTTCGCCATCTTTTACGGAAACCTTAATATTTTCTCCAGCCTTAATATTACCCCTTAATATTTCTTCAGACAACTTATCCTCTACAGTTTTAGTTATTGCCCTTCTAAGAGGACGAGCTCCATAAAGATTATCAAAGCCTTCCTTTGCTAAATACTCTTTTGCAGATTCATCAAATTCAATACTAATACCTTGCTCTCCAAGTCTCTTTGCCACAGAATTTAGCATTAAGGATACTATTCTTCTTAAGTCCTTTTCTTCTAGCTGATGGAATACTATTATATCATCTATTCTATTTAGGAATTCAGGTCTAAAGCTTCGCTTAAGTTCCTCCATCACATTTTCTTTCATCTTTTCATATTGATTTTCTTTTTCCTTTTCACCAGCAACATTAAAGCCTAAGGTCTTTTGCTTTTTAATAGTTGAAGCTCCTACGTTAGAAGTCATAATTACAATGGTATTCTTAAAGTTTACAGTTTTACCCTTTCCATCAGTTAATCTTCCATCCTCTAGTATCTGTAATAGAATATTAAATACCTCTGGATGAGCCTTTTCTATTTCATCGAATAAAACAACGGAATAAGGATTTCTTCTAACCTTTTCAGAAAGCTGCCCCCCTTCATCATAGCCTACATATCCAGGAGGAGATCCTATAAGTCTAGATACGGCATGCTTTTCCATGTATTCAGACATATCTATTCTAATTATATTGTTTTCATCTCCAAACATAGCTTCAGCCAAAGCCTTGCTCAACTCAGTTTTACCTACACCAGTAGGTCCTAAGAAGATAAAGGAGCCAATAGGTCTATTAGGATCCTTCAAGCCAACTCTAGCCCTTCTTACAGCTCTAGCAACAGCCTTAACAGCTTCTTCCTGTCCTATAACCCTATTATGGAGAATTTCTTCTAACTTAAGTAATCTTTCAGATTCTTTTTCTGTCAGCTTCTCTACTGGTACATTTGTCCATTTTGCTACTACACTTGCTATTTGAGCTTCAGATACTATATGCTTAGTTACATCATTTTGAGTTTTCCAATTCTTCTTTTCATTTTCAAGCTTATCCTTCAATTCCTTTTCCATATCTCTAAGCTGAGCTGCTTTTTCAAAATCCTGTACTCTAATAGCATCTTCCTTTTCCCTTGTAAGCTTTTCTAACTGCTCTTCCATCTCTTTTAAGTCTGGTGGTGCTGTTAAATTTTGAATTCTAACCTTTGCCCCAGCCTCATCAATTAAATCTATAGCCTTATCTGGTAAAAATCTATCAGTGATATATCTATCTGATAAATTAACTGCAGCTTCGATAGCATCGTCAGTAATCTTTACCCCATGATGGGCTTCATACTTATCCCTTAAGCCCTTTAAAATTAATATGGCCTCTTCCTTAGTAGGCTCACCTACCATAACTGGTTGAAATCTTCTTTCTAGGGCAGAATCCTTTTCGATATACTTTCTGTATTCATCAATAGTAGTGGCCCCTATGCATTGAATTTCCCCTCTAGCTAGGGCTGGCTTTAAAATATTAGAAGCATCTATAGCCCCTTCTGCGCCACCAGCTCCAATTATGGTATGAATTTCATCTATAAATAAGATTACATTGCCTGCCTTCCTGATTTCATCCATAACCTTTTTTAATCTTTCCTCAAACTCCCCTCTATACTTGGAGCCTGCTACCATAGAGGATAAATCTAAAGTTACTACTCTCTTATCCTTCAAGATTTCTGGAATACTGCCTTCAACTATTTTTTGGGCTAAACCTTCAGCTATAGCAGTTTTTCCAACACCAGGATCTCCAATTAAGCAGGGGTTGTTTTTAATTCTACGGCATAATATTTCCAGTACCCTTTGAGTTTCATTGTTTCTACCTATTACAGGGTCTAGTTTTCCTTCTCTAGCCATCTCAGTTAAATCACGACCAAACTGGTTAAGGTTTGGTGTGGACTGCTCCTTACTTCTAGCAGCAGAAACTGAAGCAACCTGTTGTTCCCCAGCCATACTTTGATGGATTTCTTTTTTAATTTTCTCAAAGTCAGCTTTTAAAGCTGATAATATAGTATAGGCTACTCCCTCAGACTCTCTTATTAAAGCCAGTAATATATGCTCAGGAGTAATATAGTTATGATTTAAACTTCTAGCCTCAACATGACTTAACTCCAACAACCTTTTTGTTCTAGGAGTTAGAGGTATTTCATTCTTAAAAAGATCCAAATCTCCCTTACCTTCAAAGTCATGAATTAACTTTTTAACTTTTTCTAAAGTTATTCCCATATCATACAATACTCTATGAGCTATCCCATCACCTTCTCTTAGTAGCCCCAAGAGAATATGCTCTGTTCCTACATACCCATGCTTAAACTCTCTTGCCTCTTCTTGAGCATAAACAAGTACCTTTTGTGACCTCTCACTGAATCTACCAAACATCATCTTCTCTACACCTCCATTTAAAAATCTCTAGCTATTTTAGAGTTTCTCTCACCAATCTTGCTCTATTAATATTTAACTCCTTTTCATTTAATCTAGTATTAAAGCTCAACTGTAAAGATGCTGGTTGAGTTTCTACTAATAGTTGGTTCAGTAGGCATTTGTCTACGTCCTTAATTATACCCATTTCAACGCCCATCCTTACACTAGATAAGAGCTCAAAGCATTCATTTATATTTAATAGAGCAGCACTTCTTAAAATTCCTAAGGATCTATATATTTTATCCTCTAATTCATATCTATAGGTTGAATATAGGCGGTTTCTTGTAGCAATTTCCTGGCCTATAATTTCATTAACTACTGCCTCAAGGTTTGAGATTATATCCTCCTCAGAAAGTCCTAAGGTAATCTGATTTGATATCTGATAAATGTTACCTAAAGCCTTGCTACCTTCTCCATACAGGCCTCTAATAGTCATACCTACTTGAGTTAAGGCTTTAAGTATTCCATTCATTTCATTGTTCATTGTCAAGGCAGGGAGATGAATCATAGCAGAACATCTAAGACCAGTACCTAAATTGGTAGGACATGCTGTAATATAACCTATTTTCTCATCAAAGGCATATTCAACACTTTCCTCTATAAGATCATCTATCCTGCTTGCTAAGGCATAGCTTTCTCTAAGATTAAGACCTGCAGATATGCACTGTAGCCTAATATGATCCTCTTCATTTATCATTATACTTACCGTATCATTTTCTCCTAAAATAAAGGCTGAGCCTTCCTTATTTTTTATAAGCTCCTTGCTTATCAAATGCTCCTCTAAGTACTTTGTGGCCTGCAGATCACTACACTCCCATAAATGTATGGCCTCGTAGTTCTGCCTTATATGTGAAGCTTTAAAAAGTGAATCCTCCACTTCTTTTACAAGCTCTCTTTCCTCATCTGGTCTCAGCTTGTGGGAAAACTTTCTATTGTTTAAGTTTCTGGCCACTCTAATTCTACTGCTTATTACTAAGTCTTCATTATTCTCAGAATATTGCTGCCAATTTCTCATCTATATCTCCCCCTCGCTTTTTTGCAGCTCTCTAATTTGGTCCCTTAGCTCCGCAGCCCTTTCATATTCCTCCATTAAAATAGCCTTCTGTAGTTCTTCCTTCAAGTGAGTTAATTTTCTTTTCCCAAGTATATCCTTGCCCGCTCTCACTGGTATCTTTCCCATATGCTCTACATTTCCTTGAACCCTTCGAACTACTGGCATTATCACAGAATTAAAATACTTATAGCAATTATGGCAACCCAAAACACCAGTTTTCTTAAATTCTCCATAGGTGGTTCCGCAGGTAGGGCAGCTTTCTTCCCTAGCAGTACTAGTTCTCTGAGATTGGTCAAAGTAATCCATTAATCCACTTAATATATTTTGAAAGGAGAAGGAATTATGAAAACTTAAGGAATCGCTTAAGTCAACTTCCTTACTTTCCTTAGCACAATCTTGACATAAGTTAAACTCCTGCTTAACTCCATTTACCACCTTTACAATGTGAACCGTGGCAATATTAGACTTACATTTATCACAATACATATAAATCCTCCTTTACTGATGGCATAAAATCATAATTATAGATTTAAGAATATCTGCCCTAAGAGTATTTCTGTTTTCATATCCATATAGGGTTCTATCATTAACGGTAGCCTTCATAATAGCCGCTTCTCTCTCTGTTATCAAATTAGATTGCTGCAAGCCTTCTATAATTTGCACAGCCTTATCATTAGTTATGCTGTCTCCAATTCTTTCGTTTATAGTATCCAACAGGTTTTTGCTCTTTTTATGATTAAGTCTTTTAATTATTATGCAGCCTCCACCACCTCTCCTACTTTCAATATAATAACCTTTATCCGTAGTGAATCTGGTAGTTAAAACATAGTTAATCTGAGATGGGGCGCAGCTGAAATAACTTGCTAATTCATTACGCTGTATCATCAACTCATTATCTACATTTTCATTCAATAAATCCTTTATAAATTCTTCGATTATATCTGATAATCTCACTGTTATACCACCTCACAGACTTTGACTTTCTTTGACCTATAT
>DGDR01000138.1 GCA_002385545.1 Clostridium sp. UBA3947 | reverse complement strand
GATTGCTTATAGGGGGTAAAAATATGAAGAAATTAATTGTAGGAATATCTATTTTTTTTGTTACTAGTTTCCTTATAGGATGTGCAAAGGAGAATATTTCCCTCAGTGATAAGACTAATACTACCATAGAAAGTAGCCAGGTAAATTCTAACGATATAACTTCAAAAGAAGTTTCTAAGGACATAACTTCACAAGGATTTATTGAATACATACAGAATCAAGGAGGAAAAATAAAAGCTTCTGAACAGAGTGAGAATAATATACTTAAGGGAAAGCTTACTGTGCTAAATATTAATGGAAAGAATATTGGAGTATTTGAGTATAAGGATAATCAAGAGATGGAAGAAGACGCAAAAACAATTGTAGGTTCTAGTTTCATTGGAAACACCTATTATGAATGGGTAGAGCCGCCTCTTTTCTTCAAAGGAGGAAATATTATTGTTATGTATGTAGGTTATGATGAAGAGAATTTAGAAATTATTAAGAAGTTTATGGGAAGGCCATTTGCAGCTTAATTAAAAGAAGGTGTTGCAAAACTACTGGTTGAGTATTTTGCTGACACCTTTTTTATTAAGGTTTTAGAATTGAGAGTTATTTATAATATTGATATAGACAGGTTAAGCTCAATGCTATATATTTATAACATATGTTAAGAATATAACGATTCCTAAAAGTTAGCTGTGGATATTGCCAAGGTTTTTGGTAAAACCGTAGAAGAAGGATTTAAATTTGATGATGAAAATGAATAACAGATAATTGAAAAGCAAATTACAGGTGATTTAATGAGTAGATATTACGATGATGTTGAAAGCCAGATTAGTGTGGAGGAGCAGGAAAGAATAGTTGGCTTTTTATCTGCGGAGAGAGGCTTTGCAAATAGAATAAAGCATAGTGCTTATATCGTTATAGGTATATTGAAAAGCTATAGGGGTAAAAAAATTGCAACTAATTTATTTAAAGAGCTAATAAATTGGGCTTCCCATAATGATATTGCAAGATTAGAGCTAACTGAATAATATAAAAAACTATGAAGGAGAAGTCGGGTTGTTCATAGGTTAACTGTACCAGTATGATTAAAAGACAATTTTATCCCCCTGTTCATAATAATTTATAATTAGATATATTGCTTTGTTTCAAAGAAGAGTTGATAAATAGAGAAAAGGCTGGGACAAGCAATATAACACCGCTATTCGTCAACAATTTTTTAAAACAAAGCAATATAGCTAAAATAGAGACCAGATACCAGTTGCTATATACTTGTCATATAGTATAAGTCATTGGGTTAGTTTTACCACTTTCCTTAACCTTTGTAATCTTCTGCAACAAGGCCATAAATTGAATAATCACAGATACCTTGGTTATTCCAATCGCCTTGCTTTATAGTGCCTTCGTAAATAAGACCGCATTTTTCCATAACCTTACCTGAGTTTGGATTTTTGGTGTCATGTCTAGCTTCAATGCGATTTACTTTCACTTCTTTAAAAAAGAAGGATATTAATGCGGACAAGGCTTCTGAGGTTATTCCTTGATGCCACCACTTTCTGCCGATACAATAGCCAATATGAACCTTACGAATTCTTTCGTCTATATCTACTACACTTATAGATCCAATTGGTTCATCACCATTTGATTTTAATACGATGGCCCATTGATAGAATTTAGGATCTTCGTAGTGTGATACCCAGTCCTTTACCACGTATTCTGATATGCCTACATTATTATGAGTAGGCCAGGTTAGATATTTTGTCACTTCAGGATCGCTGGCCCAATTTCTAAACATTGCTTCTCCATCAGACAATTTAAACTTACGCAATATTAATCTATCAGTTTCCAATTCCTTTGTACCTAAATGATTCATTTTAACACTCCTTTTCTTAGTTATATTATTTAGACTATAGACTTCCGCACATGAGCAAATTTTTTAGGATAATTATACCATATCTATCGAGAAAAAACTCAAAAAATTTTAGTAAATGCTTATATTTTTAATTACTTACAAGATACCTTAAAGAGTAAAATAGGCACTATAATTATTCCTAATATATAAGCGCTAATCATTTCCAGCATGGATAAAAGGTACATGATATTGCCTACTGGGTGCATATCACCGTAGCCTACTGTAAAGAAGGTGGTGGCGCTGAACCACATGCAATCGGAGAAGGATTTGTAGCCTCTATAGTATTGCTTTATGGGATCCTTTAAATAGTTTTCTCCAAAGATGCCATTAAATCTTTTGGAGGGATAGTTATGTATAATAAAATAAATATAGGCGTTTGCAAGTATAATTAACAGCACAATTAAAGTAATCATAATTATGGTCTTTAGTAGGGGAATGTGTACTTTGCCTCTAGTACCGCCGTAGGAAAGCTGATTATTGATAGAAAGCAATAGCACTAGCAGAACTAAGTATATGGATGCAATAGAGGCTATAGGAGCAAGCTCTATTAAAAAGATTCTAGTAAAGGGAATCTGTCTTTGTAGGTAGAGTCTGCCTGGATAGTAGTATATTATCTTAATAAGACCATATACGGAGAAGCAAATATTGATAAAGTTAAGGGCAAGTATGCCAATTAGTTCTCTGGAGTTTATTTTTAGCTTTTTCTTATTATAGTATCTATAGCAGACTAGGAGCATATCTATCAAACTTATGTAAAATAAAGCATAGCTCTTAAATTTAAGTACTAGGATTAGCAGGGTAAAGTTTATAAGTATACCCTTTTTAATATCTAAATCTATAGTGAGGGCTAAGTAAACATATATCAAAGAAATGACTAATATTGTTATATTGTAAGCGATAATAGGGATAAAAAAGCACCTCCTAGGGGTTTGTTTCTTACAGTATATATTTATTAATATTAAATAAATTAATTCCCTAAGCTTTGAAGCTTTCGCTGTAAAAAGACTATTGTTTATAGTAAATAAAAAATATAAAATTAGACTGTAGGTATATGGTGTTAAGTATTACATTAGAGGTGCACTAATGAGTTTATATAGAGTGAAGCAGTTCTTTTGGGCTGTTTTCAGCAGAATAAATAAAGAGGATAAAATATATATTCAAAGCTATCTTGATAAGGAAGAGCAGATTATCTTTTCTAAGCTGTCTGTTTCGGAGCAGAAGCATAGCATTAGGGTAGCTAAAGAGATTGAGAAAAGACTGGGACTTTATAAGTCCCAAGGGGATATAGATTTAGATAAAGATGAATTTATAAAGGTTGCTCTATTACACGATATTGGTAAAATAGAAAAAAAGCTGAATCCTATTGATAAGTCTATATTGGTTATTTTAGATAAAGTGGCTAGGGATAAGCTTAGAAAAATGACCAATTTTAAAAAGGTTGATGTTTATTATAATCATGCTGAAAAGGGTTATATGCTTTTAAATAGACTAAATAAGTATAGTGACAGATTTCTCTATTTGGTGAGAAACCATCATGAAAATGGTATAATAGGAGATAGGAGTTTAGATATTTTAAAGGAAGCGGATAGTTTAAGTTAAAGCAGTACAGAGGGTGGTGAGAATTGTGAATTCAAAGGAGAGAAGAGAACGGATACTTAAAAAGCTGCTAGTAACTAAGGAGCCTAAGAAGGGCCAGGAGCTTGGCGAGGAGATGGGGGTTACTAGGCAGGTTATTGTAAAGGATATTGCGATACTAAGGGCGGAAGGACACAATATCATAGCGACGCCAGATGGATATATTATAGCATCAGCACAACCCAATAAGGTTAAAAGAATAATTGCAGTTTGCCATAATGCAGGGCAGATGGAGGATGAATTAAGAACTATTGTTAAATATGGAGCAACGGTAGAGGATGTTATTGTGGAGCACCCTTTATATGGAGAGATGAGGGGTATGCTTATGATTAAAACCTTAAAGGATGTAGAAAGCTTTGTAGAAAGGTTTTATAAGGATAATGCCCAGCCTCTATCAAGACTTACAGACGGTGTTCATATGCATACCGTCGTAGCAGATAGTCAGGAGGTAATAGATAATTTATTAAAGGAGCTTAAGGAAAAGGGCATGCTGGCTTGCGATTAATGGCGCCTTTAATTATTTTGCTTTGCTTAGGATTTCAGTTGGATATATTATCAGGAGGATTTGTATGGATTATGATGTACTAGTACTAGGGGGAGGAATTATAGGCTGTGCTGTAGCCTATGAACTCTCTAAATATAGCTTAAATATAGCATTAATTGAAAAGGATTATGATATAGCTGGTGATGTGGCCCTAACTAATACTGCCATTGTTTATGATGGTATGGAATGTGATAATACCCTGATGGCTAAGCTGGAGTTCATGGGGAATTCTTTGTTTAGCAAGGTTACGGAAAAGTTTAATATTCCCTTTAAAAAGTGTGGCTCTTTTATCACTGCTTCTGGAAGCAAGGGGGAAGAGGAATTACAGCTGTTATATAAGCAGGCTATAGATAGAGGGATTGAATATGTGAAGCTCCTTGCTGGTGAAGAAGCTAGGAGGATGGAGCCTTCTTTAAGCGAAAAGGTGACTATGGCCTTATATTCACCTAATACTGGAGTAACTTGTCCTTATGATCTTGCCATAGCCTATGGGGAAATAGCCTTTGATAATGGTGTTATTTTTAGATTGACAGAAGAGGTTTTGGACATAGAGGATATTAACAAGGGAGTTAGGGTAACAACAAATAAAAACAAGTTTACCTGTAGAATGGTGATTAATACTACCCCAGGGGAGCATTATAGCATAGATGCTGACCGAAAGATAACTTATATTGAAAAGGAGCATATGAATCATTTCCTCTTGGAAAAGCAGAAGGATATTTATTCAAAGATTGTGCTATCCATAGGTGAGGATGGAAAGAAGGGCTATTATATAAATACCCTAGCGGATTATGATTTAGTTTCTGTTAGAGTAGATGAAAAATTAAGCCTGAAAAATACAGTAGAGGCTGCTAAGGATTTATTTGGCAATATAGATGAAAGTAGGATAGATAGCTTTTATTCCGTTCCTTATAGGGAGGACGATATAGTAATTGATGATAGCTATTTGAGTGATGGATATATAAGAATAATAGGTAAGCACTATGGACAGGTGACCATGACACCTTATATAGCAAAAATGGTTTGTGAAACTGTTGTAGGTAATTTAAACGCTAAGCCTAAAAAGGATTTTAAGGATAGGCGTAGGGAAAGCTACAATTTCAAAAAGCTATCCAATGAAGAAAGACAAAAGTTAATAGAAATGGACAAAAGGTATGGCACTGTTCTTTGTCCATGTAATATGATAACAGAAGGCGAAATAGTAGATTGTATTAGAAGACCTTTAGGTGCTAGAACCTTAGAGGGAGTTCAGCGCAGAACAGGAGCTACCTTTGGTAAATGTAAAGGAGCTTATTGTCTTAATAAGGTAGTATCCATACTGGCTAGGGAAACAAATCAGCAGGTTACGGATATAGTTAAAAATTCAAAGAAATCTAAAGTGATATTAAATAGAATAAAAGAGTTTGACAGTGTGTGAGGTGTTGGAATGCTGCATCAAAGTATTTGTTATGGCTGCAGTGAGAAATGTTTGCTGAGCATAGATAAAAAGGGTAATGAAATAATTGTAATTGGAAATAAGTGCTATAAAGGAATTGAATATGGGAAAGAAAGCCTTAACAATAAGGGAATCCTTACAACGGTGGTAAGGGCCAAGGGAGGCAAGTATCCTAAGGTTGTGCCTGTCAAAAGCTCTGCCCCCATTGATAAAGGTCTATGGCTGGAATGTTCCAAGGCCTTAAGCAGAATTTATGTATCTTTACCAATAAAAACAGGAGATGTTGTGTGTAAAAATATATTAAACACTGGTGTGGATATTATTTGCACAAAGAATACGGAAAAGATATAAATATAAGATAAATATGTTTACTTTTTTAAAAAATTGTGTATATAATAATATACAAAAGATAATATTTAACCGTTGAAGAGGAATAGTATCTTATATGGCTATTTTCAGAGAGTCAGTGGCTGGTGAAAACTGATAGGCTGTATTTGAGAATCCACCTCGGAGGGACTGTGATGAGCAGTACGGTAAAACCGTTAGATGTATATGAGAGAACTGTCCTCATAGGATAGTTAATTAGGGTGGCAACGCGGAGTCTTTCGTCCCTTTTGTGGGAGGAAGGCTTTTTTTATTATATAAAATTATAGGAGGTAGAGTTTTATGTTAGACATAAAAAGAATAAGAACCAACCCAGATGAAGTAAAGAAAGCAATGCTAGGCAGAAGTGCAGATTTCAATGTTTCCTTAATCGATGAAGTAGTTAACCTAGATGAAAAAAGAAGACAGATTTTAGTAGAGGTAGAAGGCTTAAAAAGCAAGAGAAATCAAGTATCAGCAGAAATTCCAAAGCTAAAGAAAGCTGGCCAAGATGTGCAGCCTATTATGGCAGAGATGAAAAAGATCGGTGAAGATATAAAGGCTATGGACGCAGAGGTTTCTGAAATAGATGAAAAAATAAAGAATATTATTTTAAGAATACCTAATATACCAAATGAAAATGTACCAGATGGAGCTTCTGATGCAGATAACCTAGAGGTTAGAAGATGGGGAGAACCAACAAAGTTTAGCTTTGAACCTAAAGCTCACTGGGATTTAGGTGTAGATCTAAACATATTTGATTTCGAAAGAGCAGGAAAAATAACAGGCTCAAGATTTACAGTTTACAAGGGTCTTGGTGCTAGATTGGAAAGAGCTATAATAAGCTATTTCCTTGATACCCACGTAGAGGTAGCAGGCTACACAGAAATATTGCCACCATACATGGTAAATAGAGATAGCATGACTGGTACAGGACAGCTTCCAAAGTTTGAGGAGGATGCCTTCAAGGTTACAAACGAGGACTATTTCCTAATACCTACTGCAGAGGTACCTGTAACTAACTTGTATAGAGAAGAGGTTCTCCCAGGCAGCGAGCTTCCAATATATCATGTGGCTTACAGTGCTTGCTTTAGAGCAGAGGCTGGCTCAGCAGGAAGGGACACAAGAGGTCTTATAAGACAGCACCAGTTTAATAAGGTAGAGCTAGTTAAGTTCACAAGACCAGAGGAATCCTACGAAGAATTAGAAAAGCTTACAAATGACGCTGAAAGAGTTTTACAGGGCTTAGGCTTGCCATATAGAGTAGTTAAGCTTTGCAAAGGAGACTTAGGCTTCTCATCTGCTTGTACCTACGACATAGAGGTTTGGATGCCAAGCTACAATAGATACGTTGAAATATCAAGCTGCAGCAATTTTGAAGATTACCAGGCAAGAAGAGCAAACATTAAGTTTAAGGATAATCCAAAGGATAAGCCTCAATTTGTACACACTCTAAATGGCTCAGGTGTTGCTGTAGGAAGAACTGTAGCTGCTATTTTAGAAAATTATCAGCAGGAAGATGGTTCAATTTTAATTCCTGAAGTGTTGAGACCTTATATGAGATGTGAGAAGATATCTAAGTAAGGTTAAGCATAAGTATACTCTAATCAAAAGGTAGTATAGTGAATATAATGTGAAAGAATTATATCTTAAGAGGGATGAATTATTAAGATGTAAAAAAGAATCAGAGGAAAAACAATAGTACTTTTGGTAGCTATTTGTGGTTTAATACCTTGAGATCTTAGGCAGGTAGAAGCAAATGAAATTTAAAGGAATTCTATCAAAAGAACATATTAAGTATTTAAGTATACTTGCAGCTATAGGAGTTGTAAGTATACTTTTTGGTAAAATAAGTGGCAGAAGTATTTGCATATTTTATAATATTACAGGAGTACCATGTCCCGGTTGTGGAATGACCAGAGCCTTTGTGCACTTATTCCAAGGGCACATTGCAGAGGCTTTTAGGTATCATCCGTTGTTTCCCTTTGTTATATTTATTCCATTTATATTTAAGTCAAAAAAATCGCTTTATCCATATTTGGCATTAGCTTTAGTGCTAGTGGTATGGATTATTAGACTTAAGCTAATGTTTCCTAGCGTTGAACCAATGACATATATGGAAGACAATTTTATTTCCTTTATAAAATCTATAATATAGAGCTTTTTCAATAACCCCTATTATCAGTGATAGGGGTTATAATTGTTGATCTTACTGCCATAGTATTAAAATAAAGATATTAACTTGATCTGAATAATAAATGCTACTAAAATCCTCTCTTATTGCCTAGAGAGGTACAATTTACTTTTGTAATTAAGGAATAAATAAAAATGTTTAAAAATAAGGGATTTTTTCTATAAAAAGATAGTTTTGTATGGTATAATAAAAAGGAAATATTTTTTAGGGGGATGAGTTACAATGATAGAAAAAAGAAGTATAGGAAAAGCAATAGTTCTTACACTAGTTACTTGCGGTATTTACGGTATTATATGGATGATTAGCTTAAGTAATGAGCTATCTGCTTATCTTGGAGAACCACAGGAAGGTGGAACAGAAATCTTACTTTGCATAGTTACTTGTGGTATCTACGCAATCTACTGGTACTATAAGATGGGACAGAAACTTGTTAGAGCTAAGCAAAGAGCTGGTCAGTATTCACAGGACAATAGCGTGCTTTACCTAGTACTTGGTTTATTCGGTTTAGGAATAGTATCATTAGCTCTTATGCAGTCAGCTGCAAATGAACTATAATAAATTTTTTAAAAAAGAACATATTAAATATTTAGGTATACTTGCAGCTATAGGAGTTGCAAGTATACTTTTTGGTAAAATAAG
>DGDR01000192.1:15386-18502 GCA_002385545.1 Clostridium sp. UBA3947 | reverse complement strand
TAATTTCCTATAGAGTAAAAAATCTGTGTATCCCCCTAGATAGCTATTTGATAATATAGCCATCTTGAGGTTTACACAGATTGTCTTGTAGTTTCTATTTATAATAATTGTCTTATTTATTAACCAAACATAGCTAACAATACACCTGCTGCTACAGCTGAACCAATTACTCCTGCCACATTGGGCCCCATAGCATGCATTAGTAGGTAGTTGTTAGGATTAGCCTTTTTACCTTCTACCTGTGACACTCTAGCAGCCATAGGTACTGCTGATACTCCTGCAGAACCTATTAATGGATTTACCTTTCCCCCAGATAGGTAGTACATAAGCTTTCCAAGAAGCACTCCACCTACTGTACTAAAAGCAAAGGCCATAAGCCCCAAGGCTATAATCTTTAAGGTTTCAGGTCTTAAGAAGTTATCTGCTGATGCAGTAGCTCCAACGGTAGTGCCTAAGAAAATAGTAACTATATTCATTAAGGCATTTTGAGCAGTATTAGAAAGTCTTTCAACTACACCAGATTCCCTAAATAGGTTACCTAACATTAACATGCCTATTAGGGGAGCAACAGATGGAAGTAATAAAATTGAAGCAATTGCAACTACAATAGGAAACACGATCTTCTCCAATTTGGATACTTCTCTTAGCTGTTCCATCTTAGTTTCTCTTTCCTTTTTAGTGGTTAGAAGTCTCATTATAGGTGGCTGTATCAGTGGAATTAAAGCCATGTAAGAGTAGGCTGCCACCGCTATTGCAGGAAGTAAATCTGGAGCTAATCTTGTAGTGGTGTATATGGCTGTAGGTCCGTCAGCTCCTCCAATAATACCTATAGAAGCTGCCCCTTCTGGTGAAAAGCCTAGAGCTATTGCTATTACAAAGGCAACTGCTATTCCAAGCTGTGCCGCGGCACCCAAAAACAAGCTGGATGGTCTAGCTATTAACGGTCCAAAGTCTGTCATTGTTCCTATTCCAAGAAATATTAAGGACGGATAAATTCCTAACTTAACACCTTGGTATAAGTAGTAAAGCAATCCTCCTGGCTGTTTGCCTAATGGGCCGTCCATTAGCCCAGATAAGGGCAAGTTAACTAATAGCATACCAAAGGCTATAGGTAAGAGCAAAAGGGGTTCAAAGCCCTTTCTTATAGCAAGGTAGATAAGTACACAGGCAATGATTATCATTATAAGCTGTCCAAAGGTTAAAGAAGCAAAGCCTGACTGGGCCAATATTTCCTTAATTGTATCAAAGAACGAAATAGACATTACTATACCCCTTTCTACCTTATTCTATTAAAACTAATTTATCGTTTGTATCAACCACTTGACCTTTAGTTACAAGAATCTGCCTAACAACGCCAGAACTGGTTGCCGTAATCTCATTTTCCATTTTCATAGCTTCTAATATAATAACTATATCCCCTTCTTTAACTCTAGTACCTTGAGTTACCTTGATGTCTAGCACAGTACCTGGCATTGGAGCCCTTAACACCTTCACTGAGCTAGTTGCTTGTACCATTTTTTCACTCTTTGGTGTCTCTGAAGCAACCTTTGTTTCCTTGCTATCAATTTCACTGGTACTTATTACAGAAGCTTTACCTCTTTCAACCTCTACTTCATATCTTTTATTATTAAGTGTTACTATATATTTCATTTTAAATCCTACCTCCCTATAAATAAACTCAACTACTAATCAAGAGCCTTTATTGATATAAACCTTAACTCATTTAAGGGTATTTTCAATTCATCACTGGTAATAGCCATAATCATAGCTGCTGTTTCTTCATCTACACCAATAAGGGTTAACTCTCCTTCAGATACCTCTTCAACATTTGAACTAACAGAAGGTTGCTTAGAAACTTCTACTTGCTCCTTCTTTCCAATTAAGCTTATTATATAGGCCTCTATTCTTACCAAAATATATAAGGCTATGAGACCCATAAACACTATACTAATTAAAATCAACGCCACCAGTAAGCTGTCAGCAATAGACATAAAAATCCTCCTTTACGCTTTCCTAATAGAGTAGTTAACCTTTATAACCTTTGGCTTATTCTTTTCTTTAAAGAACTTTTCCGCAATTTGAGGGAATAGGATGTAAGAAAGCACATCTTCATCAGTCTTAGCAAAATCATTTATTTCTTCCTTAACCTTATCAAATTCCATTGGTAAAGTATCTGCAAATCTGCCCTCTATTGGTTTTTCATCCCCTAACACCTTTTTCATAAGTTCAGGTTCTATTTCCCCAGGGGTTTTTCCATATTCACCTTTTATATAGGCTCTAACCTCCTTGGATACATTTTTATATCTTTCACCCATTAGTACATTTACGGTAGCCTGAACACCTACCATTTGACTCATAGGAGTTACTAAAGGCGGATATCCTAAATCTTTTCTTACTCTCGGAGTTTCTTCTAAAACCTCCTCTAACCTATCCAAAGCATTTTGCTGCTTTAGTTGGTTAATAAGATTTGAAAGCATACCTCCAGGTATTTGGTATACTAATGCATCGGTTTCAGTTCCTAATACAACGGGATTAAGGGTTCCAGCCTCAATAAACTTTGCCCTAACTGGCTTAAAGTAATCATTAATTTCCTTCAAAAGCCTTTCATCAAGCCCTGTTTCATATCCCATCTGCTTAAGAGCATAGTTCATAGATTCTGTAGCTGGTTGAGAAGTTCCACCTGATAAGGAAGAAATCGATGTATCTATACCATCACATCCTGCTTCTATAGCCTTAATATATGTCATTGGAGCAAGACCAGTAGTTGAATGAGTGTGTAGAATTATAGGCTTTTTTGTAACCTCTTTTAATGCCTTTACTAAATCATAGGCTTCTTGAGGACCCATAATACCCGCCATATCTTTAATGCAAATTGAGTTAACCCCCATAGCATCTAACTGTTTTCCTAGCTCCACATATTTTTCAATGTTATGAATTGGGCTTGTGGTATAAACTATACAACCTTGAGCATGGCCACCACATTTTAAGGTTTCATCCACTGCTACCTCAATATTTCTATAATCATTTAAAGCATCAAATATTCTTATAATATCTATTCCATTTTTTATGGAAAGCTTTACAAAGTTTCTAACAACATCATCAGGATAATGCTTGTA
>DGDR01000192.1:14760-15137 GCA_002385545.1 Clostridium sp. UBA3947 | reverse complement strand
CTTTCCCAGGGATCTTCATTTAAGTAACGTAGACAAGCATCAAAAGTAGCCCCTCCCCAGCATTCTAAGGAATAATAACCTGCCTTATCTAACTTTTCTAATATAGGCTCAAAATCACTACTGTGCATTCTTGTTGCAACGAGCGATTGCTGTGCATCTCTTAGCACAGTTTCTGTTATGTTTACTTTCATACAACTCAACTCCTTCTATTATATTTAAGCTAAAGCCTTGTTGTTGCAGCAAAGCCTTCTACAAGTTAGGCTTGATAGATAGATTTAATGAAAGCTTTTATAAAATTAAATGTCACCCTTCGACTATATCTTACCATACTTAAAACAATATTCCCAGTGTCAGGATAAGACAGAAAATTTTAAAAA
>DGDR01000192.1:0-14644 GCA_002385545.1 Clostridium sp. UBA3947 | reverse complement strand
ATAAGAGACAGGGATAAGACAGAAAATTTTAAAAAACCGTTCCCAATTTTTCGAAACAAGCTGTTAAAGGGCAGTGCTTAAGCAACCTAAATAGAAAGGAATATTTTAACTTTTAATAAATTTCAAAAATTATTTACATTCTAACACTATTATTTACAAAGTAAAAAAGGCCTTTGTTACTAAAATCATGTAACAAACGCCTTTGTATGCTAGTCTATGTATATTCCGAAAGATTCACTTTCATTAACAACAAAGTATGCAGTGCTTTCTTGTACATTGAAGTATACTTTCAAATCCTTAACCTCAGAAAGCTTTCTATCCTTTTCCCATGCCTCAACAAATTTGTCCATTATAACCTTTTGAGATACTTGATGTCCAGGATACTCGATATATAACTCAGGCTCAAGTTTCTTCTTTGTTGTTCTCTTTGTCTTTTTCTCAGTAGCTTCAGCTGTAGCCTCAGCAGCTTTCTCAGCAGTCTTTTTAGCAGTAGTCTTTTTCTTAGTTGTAGTTTTCTTTGCTGTTTCAGTCTTCTTAGCGGCAGCCTTCTTTTCTACAACTTCATTATCCTTTAATTCTTCAGTAACTGCTTCAACTTTTTTTGTAGTTTTCCCCATCTTTACCCCTCCAAAAATTATATTCTTAACAGCTGTGTTTACTAAATGTATATAACAACTCTGTCAAGATTATTATACTTATTTTTAATTATAAGTACATAAACAAATAACTATGATTTTTAAGTTAGCCTATTTTTTACTTTTTATTCTATTATATGAACTTTTGAATATATAAGCTAGCTGATTACAAGCCCAATATAGGCCGATTTACGGCAATGTAAACGTTCAGTCAGCTGTTATTTTGATTTTTCTTCAAATTTCTTTCTTATTCTTATTAATTCGCCTTTTAATAAATTATAGTATAAAATAGTGTATAATCTCAAGTTTAATTTTAAATCAAAAATGATAATTCAAAGTGAAATAATATTCTTTAAAAAAATTATATCGCCAATAATCAAATTAAAACGCTGAAACGTCTCTATAAATGAAGAACTCAAATAGGAGGTGAAATTTTGTTCAATAAGAGTGAAAGTACTAAAGAAAAGTTATTCGAAGAAACTATTATTGCTTTACAGAAAGACTTATACAAATTAGCTTACTACTACGTAAAAAATGAAAATGACGCAATGGATATATTACAGGATAGCATTATTAAGTCTTATACAAACCTTCATAAGCTTAAAGACATAAATTCCCTTGACAAATGGATTAAGCGTATTGTAATAAATACTTCCATTGATTTTATTAGAAAAAATAACAGACTGACAAGCTTAGGGGAGGAAGAGCTTATAAACCTAAAGGATAGTAAAGAGGATAATAGGGAGCTCATTCATTGCCTAGAAGACTTGGATCCTCAATTAAAGACCATTATTATTTTAAAGTACTTTCATGGATATACCATCAATGAAATAGCAGACATATTGGAGCTTTCTATTTCCCAGGTTAAGAATAAACTACATAAATCCCTTGAGCTGCTAAGAATTAATTTTAAGGAGGATAATTATGAAAGAGCAATTCTTTGAAAAAGAATTTAAAAACTATAATGACATAAAAATACCAGACTCCTTAGATTTCAAGGTACGTCAAAGTCTTAAGCTAGCAAAAAACAAAAAAAGGAAATCTAGATTAATTAAGTTTTCTTCTGTAGCAGCCAGCTTTTTATTAGCCTTCATAACTATGATTAATGTTTCACCTACTATAGCTAGGGCTCTTTACTCTGTTCCAGGTTTGAATGGTATTGTTTCCTTTGTCACAATAGACAAAGGCTATAAAAATGCTGTAGATAAAGGAATATATAAAGAGTTGTATTATGAAGAGGAGAAGAATGGAGTTAAGATATCTATAAGCTCCATTGTTGGTGATAGAAATCATATGTGGATTTTCTATGATTTGAATAAAGATATTACTACAACCTATAGCGAATTCACTTTAATAGATAATGCTACAAATGAACCTATATCAGCTGGTTATGCATATACCTTAAATGATAATAATGATGGTGCTATATTAGAGGTTTCTTTATCTAAAGAAGAGACTGTTTCCAATAATATAAAGCTATTGTGTAAAGTATATAACGGAATGCCCCTGGATAAGCAAGAAGAGCTTTTGGCAGAGTTTGAAGTTCCAATTAATCTAGATTCTAAATTACTGAATCCAGAGATAAAAGTTATTGATATAAAGAATAGGTCTATAAGCACAGATATCGGAGAAATAATCTTCCATAAGTTAACTAGTACAACTACTACAACAACTTTAGAGTTTGATTTATCTAGTGACCGATATGAATTTATGGGATTTGAAAATCCACGATTAGAAGACAGTAACGGGAATGTATATAATCAATCTTATATGTATTTTTCTGAAACCTATGAGCCATCTAAATCAAAGTCTGTATTTTTCCAAGGAGAGCTAAAGGATAAGATTAAAGACTTAACCTTCAAATGTGATGGATTTTATTACCTAGATACTAAGCAAAATACTATTGAGATAGACTTAAAAAACAAGACCATCGAAGCAAATGGCCTAGACTTCGAACTAGTTAAGCTTGAAAATAATATACTAACTTTAAAAGCCAATAATATGCGTAATGTAATATTGGAAGCATCAGATGACCAGCATGTTGGCGATTATAATATCAAAAAAACTTTTCCTTTTAGCGAGCACCTAACAGAAAGTAATGTGCCTTATGAGTTTATTGACATTGATATAAGTAAATTTAATGAAGACAAATTAAAGCTCAAAATAATTAGATATATAGATATGACTAAAAAAACAGAGCCATTCTCCATAAAATTAAAGTAATAAAAAAACAGTTCCCTTGCTAACAAACTTCTATCTGCTTGTGACACTTCAGCGTAGCAACACTATTGTCACATAGCCGAAGGATCCATTCTCAATGTGCACAATAGTGGTGCGAAGTGAATTGCGCACAAGCTGGTGATGTATGCTTAGCATATGTCCACCACGGCGAAGCACCGCAGCAATAAGGCCAAGGGAACTGTTATCTTTTTATAACTACCAAATATTATACTAATACATGGTAATAATTTCAAGAATCTTTTATCAAAAATTGATTTACCCTAGGTATTAATAGCTTTATATTAGATGCTAGACATCTGATTTCTGACATCTGTTTATAAGCTCATTGGCTTCCGATATTATTTTTTTATACTTCTCTTCGTTTACACTCTTTAGCCAAGCTGCCATGCCAGATATTTTTCTTATGGTTTGAGGTGCAAGTTCTCCCTTTTCTTTTTCCTTTTTGGCATTGTGGATGGCGGCTCTTAATACTTTTACCCACTTTTTAGGCACTGCAAGTTTCTCATTGTTTACTACTATACCTGTTATACTTTGACGATTATTTGCTCTTAAAAATCGGGTTTTGCTTTTATTTATTTTAAACCCCTCTTCTGAAGCTATTTTTGATACCAAACCACAGAAGCTACCCAGCTTTATCTTTTCTTCCCCCTTTAGGCTAAAGCTCATATCATCTGCATATCTGGTATAAGTAAAATTATATTTTTTAGCTAGACCACTTAATCTCTTGTCCAGCTTTATACATAAAATATTAGATATCATGGGGCTTGCTGGAGAGCCTTGTGGTAAAATTCTCGGCGAGGTTCTTACATACCTTTTCTCTCCCTTAACCTCCATGGGCATCCGCTCACAGTATGTACAAATCATTGCCAGTAAAGAAGCAATATAACCAGAATAGCCAAAGCTTTTGAACATACCTCTTACCCTTTCAAAGGTTATGGTAGGGAAGAAATCCTCTAAATCCATATTTATTACTAGAGCTGGGCTTCCTATATGTTCGCTAGCAGAGGAAACCACAGATTTCCCCTTAATAAAACCATGGGCACAGTCTGATACAGGAATCTTACATAAAATTTCATCTAATATTTTTCTCTGAGCCTTTCTAAGTATAGGCTTAGGAGCGGCAATATTTCTGTAGCCTCCCTTTCTTTTAGGAACAGCATATCTATGATAATGATCCTCTGTAACCACGTCCCTATGGTAGGTAATGAACCGTAGCTGTGCATATTCAATACCTAAAAGTTCTGCTAATTCTCTATCAGTTTTTACTATTGGCAAGGTTAGCTTGTTTAACTTATCATCATCGCTTTCTCTTTGCTGCAAGAGCTGTGAGTAGCCTTTACCAATAAAAACAATCTCCTCCTGCTTTCTCTTATTCTATGCTTCTGAACGTTGCTTTTTCTCTAACTCCCGCTGCCTTTTTCTCTCTGCACGTCGGGCCTTAGATTCCTCCATAATTTTTCTAGCCACATCTTTACGTATTTTATCTAAGTCCCAGGTGTCATTATATTCTTTTTTCAACTGTCGTAGCTTTTCCTCTATTTTTTCCTTTTCCTCATAAAGCTTAGCTATGTCTTCCCCAAGCTTCTCGTACTTTTTCGTGAGCTTCTGCCTAGCTTCAAACTCTTCCTCAGATTCATTAGCTTGTCTTTCATAAGGGGTCGGTAAGTTCTTTGGCCAAAATCCATATTCCTGCATCTTAAGCAGGGTAAATTCCCTTTTTCCCATTATCTCAATGCTTTTTCTATAGTTTGCTGTTGATTGATGTCTGTTCTCTATCATAATAATATCTCCATTATATCCTTTATTTTATATTCCTTGCCCTTATCCAAATTTAATTTGCTAAATTTGGAGGACATGATATACAAGGCTAAAATGTGGCCACAGGGGGCAGAAATGTTCCTTGGGCCTTTTTTAAACTCCTTACAAGTGCAAGTAACTTTGGATATTTGGCCATCTTCATCAATTCTTATTTCTGTATCTGTATAGTCAAATTCTCTAGTGTAATCATCCGTTCCGTGATATCTCCATTTTCTAAATTTACTATTAGGCATTTTAAAGGACATATTAGCCACAAACTCCTTATTCTCAGAACTCGTAAGCCTTAAGCTATCCAAGCTTTCCTGCAAGTGCTTTTGAACTTCTAACTCTAGTTTTGTAGTTTCGTATAATTCCTTAGGAAGGGGAGTATTGCAAAGCTGTCTAAAACGAACCTTATTTTGCACTGGGTCAAAGTAGCCTTCTCCCCGTCTAAACAACATACCTATTCCAGCTTTATTGCTATCCTTTGTATCTTCCTTTAAACTTTCTGCTATATCATCTATAGCTAAAAATCTCTTCTCCTTTAGCAAGGAATATACCTTTTCATAATTGCCATCCCCTATATAGCCTCCATTACATTAAAGGCTGTGCCCTTTACCCAATCATTAGCAGACCAGGAGGAAAAGCCGATAGTCATCTTCATTGTACCCATATCTGCCACAATGAACTGAGGCATGCCAAAGCCTAGTAGTCGCACCTTGAAGGACTTGGCAAGAGGAAGTAACCTTTCCATCACAAGCCAACGTTTCCTTCCCCATATTCTTTCTTCCTTCTTTCTCTCTCCTTCATACACTGCACTAAGAACTAGCTCCTTACCAAAGGGCTCAAAAAGTATCTTTACTGGCTGTCCAGGCTCCAAGATCCATTTCATATATCTAGGACTCTTATGTGCCTTATGTCTTCTTAAAAAGCAGCATATATCATACATATCCACAGAAGATAGCTCTATTTCTATACCTCCTAGGCTGGCTGCACATGAAACCTGATTAAAGCCCTTTATCCAGCTTTCTGGCAAGTCTATTTTCTTTTCTATATGCTCAGGCATTACACCACTATCTACTTGAAAGCCATCAGGATTTATGGATAATTCCAGCTTGTTATAGGTCCTAAGTCTTTCTAACTCCTTGGCTAAACCTGTAGAGAAATCTATATTTGTGGTGCCTAAAGCTGGAGGCTGCAACATTTCAAACTCCTCCATATCTATAGAAAGGCAGCCATAGGTGGATTCATCTATGGAGAAGGCTTCAAAGGATACCTGATCTGGATGGACCGTAATTACAGGGTCTAGTACAAGCCATAGAGCCATATCCCTATCCTTTATAAACTTCCAGAACTCTCTTTCTAATTGGTAGTAGTCTCTCCAGGCACTATGGTTGTCTATTTCCTTTCTTACTTCATTTCTAAGCTTGCTTAAATTCCTTATTTCTTCCTCAATTTTTAATTTATCTTTCAGCAGCTTATCCATATCCTCTTCAAGGCTTTCCCTAATTGTAGGCATATATTTTTCATGCTCCAAAATACGCCTTTCAATTTCTGACTCCAGCCAAGCAAAAAACTCTACTCTCTCCTTCTTCTTTTTGCCCATATCAGACATAACAATTTGACGGAGCATCAGCATAGCATCTCTAAAAACAAGAGGGTTTTTCATCCTAGCCCTAAAGGATACCCTTTCATCTCTGGATAAATCAGGGCTAAATCCTAGCACTGCCTCCTCACCTAGCTGCCTACAGCTTGAAGGGCCAGCATACTGATAGCTAACCTTCATGTAACATCACCTCCTGCTCTATTCTAGCTAAAGTTACAAGGGCCCTTTCCGAATCCATAATGCTATTAGAGCCTCCAACTTCCAAAAGCAATTGCCTTATACTATCTAAATTTCTTCTATATTTCAGGACAAACATCGGTATAAGCTCATATACCCTATCCTTGCTACTTGAAATCCTATTAGGCATTAGGAGCAAGGTCCTTACATAATACATAAAGAGCCTTTCATTTTCCTCTTCAAAGCTTCCTAAAACCCTATCTATTTTATCTGAAATATAGGCCTTAACCTCAGGGGCAGAATGCTCTAGCATTTGGATTATAAACTGCTCTGGAATCCTTTCTCCATATATTAAATCTAACTGTTTAAGACCAAAGGAATATACCTTTCTTACAGGAGAATCCAGGACCATAGCATGAAGCTTTCTTTGCTCATTTACAGGTAAGCTTTCAAAAATCTCCTCTGCCATTTTATTTAGTACATGCACATCTGCTTCCATCATAAGGAGCAAGGTTGTAGGTCTTTCCCTTAAGCTTTCGATATTTCTCTCCATAAGCTCCAGCAGCTTCTTAATCATCTTGGAGCCACCGGCAGATAAAGCATCCAATATTTCCATATCCCCAGGAAGGGACTTATTCTTTATTCCTTCTAAAAGAGCTAGTATTCTTTTATTCCTAGCATGGTTCCATCCCTTTTCAGCTTCTATTTCAAGCTTAGCTAAAATAGCTTCTAAGCTCTCATAAGGCAAGGAGAATAGCACCTCTTCAACAAGTTCTCCCAACCATTGAGGCATTCTAATTCTCCTAGTAAGAGTGACTAAAACACTTTCAAATAGATGAGCTTTACTTTCTTCAGAAAGGTCCTCCACCTTAGTTAATGATAAGCTAAGTATATCTCTTATATTTTCTGGTAACTCCTGATTTAGTTTTAAAAGCTTGTCCGCCCTATTAATAACCTCCTTAATAAACTCTACAAATTCACTAGCTTCAAAGGATTGTATGCTGTTTCTAAAAAGTTCTTCCCATTGCTCTAGATTATCTAAGAACAATAAATCTGCAGTATCAGCAGGAGAAAAACGGCCCTTTACTCTAGCAAAATAATCCTTAGCATAGTTATGCATTTCTTCATTTGGGGAAGCAATTAAAGCTATCATTAGATTAGGATTAAAGGACTCACTCTTATTAAGCCTTTCATTAAGGATTCCCTTAAACATTTTTTCCATAGGCTCATACTTTGAATGGGCTAAGGCAATCAATTTATGATAATCTAAGCTATCTATAAAATCCTTACCCTTGGGAGAATCCTTTAAAATATAATAGCAAGCCTTTATAATTTGCTTTACAGAGGATTTCAAAGCTATTTCTAGCACAAGATCCAGGTTATTATCCCAAATATCTTTCCTGTATTCAAAGCGACCTTTTAACTCTAAAAAAAGGTCCATAGTTGAAGGATTATACATATATCCCAACTCCATATAATACTTTGTAGGATTCTCATAGAAATCAAAGTATAAGTAGTAGCCTAAAAGTTCATTGTATCTAAAAATATCATCATACTTACAGATAGAGTCCTGTTCAGTATAGCTAAGCAGAAAGTGCTTCATAGCTTCCATAAATTTATCCGGCTCAGTTTCGGCATAATCTCTGATTACCCTTTTAATATATCTTCTAAAATATCTTAAAGCCTCCCTCTTATTACTTCCCTTCAGATAGAAGGTTATTCTAGGAGCATCTAAGTAATAGGCAAGCCTTCCCACAACATCTGCTAAGCCATAAATCTCCGCTTCTTGTAAGGTACTTTTTAATTCTATAATATTTAATCTTATGCCATCACTATATACACTAGTTTCATATCGTTGAGGTGCCTCCTTATAAGACCTACTTCTTGTAGTATAGTCATAAGAATAATAGTAATCTTGAAAAAGTCCTTGGTAGGCATATTTTCTATAGGCAGATCCCTTTAAGGGCTTATCCTTAGGCAAATCCTTTCCCTTAACTTTAGTTAAATGCAAATCTACCTTATGTAAGTTGTTACGAATCCATTGAATTCTTTCAGTGCTTAAATCTTCATCTATGGCAGTTAGGTAAATTTTTATACACCTTCTAAACCCTGATGCATAATTTTCATCAGCCCATTTTATATCTCCCTCTAAAATATCTTTTGCTTCTTCCCGTAGCAAATCCCACTTTCTTTTTGCAAGCTCCAAAAACAAGCCAGATATATACTCAGGGCTACCTATCTGCAAGAGCCTTACATAGAAGTCCTTTGGTAAATTTTTATCCAATATGTCTCCTAACTGCTTTTTTCTCATGTATATATTAGGATGGCATATGCTACTTACCAGCAATGGGTAAAGGTCCTCATATTCTCCTCCCAACCCTATAATCTCACTAGGGCTATTAGCTGCCTGAATCCTTGGAAACTAATATTTTTACTTCTTATTTCTCTTACATAATCGCTCTGTTCCCAAGACTTAAAAAAATCAAAGCTAATATGCTGCTCAGCTGGAAGCTCATAGTAGCTCTTAACTAAATACTCCTCATTAGGTCGCCAACTCCATAGATATTTTAAACCTTTTTTATAATACATCCTTGGCCCAACCCACCGTCTGCTAACATAATCATATCTATCAACGATTTTTACCGCTGGAAAAGAAGGCAAATGCCCCTCCTTTCCTTTCCAAATTGCATAGCTTGTGTACTTTACCTCTTTTTCAAGTATATTAACCCCTTCCATATGGGAGCAGTTAAATTCATGTACTCCATATAAAACTAGAAAGCTAGGATTATTATTTTCATCCCAGCCCCAAAGCACTATTTGCCTTTGAGGCTTATAGTTTTTCTTCCACAATCTCTTGTTTATAATTGCTTTTTCAGCCAACTCATGCTTTAGCTCTGCCTGCTTTTGTTCTTCCTTTCTATCCAAGCACTTATCCTTTGACTTATTAAAGGAAAAAATTCTTCGGAACCAGCCACCTTTATAATTAGACATATCTAAACCACCTTATACCTTTTATTTTACATAAAGACTATTATTAGGATATACAAATTATACCATCTCAATCAAACAACAGGCAACAAAAAGGAGCTGCTGCACAAGTAATAAATCATTACTTGTGTAACAGCTCCAAATCTAAATATTAATGGTGGAATAGTCTTAAGCTAGTGCAGGTCATAACCATGTCATATTCATTACAAGCTTCTATAACAATATCATCCCTAATAGAGCCACCTGGTTGAACTATATATTTCACGCCGCTTTGAGCCGCTCTATCAATATTATCTCTAAAGGGGAAGAAGGCATCGGAGCCTAGAGTTACACCTTTTAAGTTAGAAAGCCAAGATTCCTTTTCCTCCTTAGTAAGCCTTTCTGGTACCTCCTCTAGCACCCTAGCCCATTCCTTCATTTCCATAGGAGTAATATCATCTCTTAGGTATTGATCGATTAGGTTATCCTTATCAGGCTGTGAGATTCCCTCCTTGAAAGGAAGTCTTTGCACTGCTGGATGCTGTCTTAAGAACCAAATATCTGCCTTGGAGGCTGCTAATCTAGTGCAGTGTATTCTTGACTGCTGACCTGCTCCAACACCGATAACTTGACCACCTAAAGCAAAGCAAACAGAGTTTGACTGGGTGTACTTTAAGGTAATCATGGCAAGAAGCATGTCTCTCTTAGCTTCCTCAGGAATTTCCTTATTGTTAGTAACTATGTTTTTATAAAGGAGCTCTTCTCGTACCTTTTCCTTATTTCTCATCTGCTCAAAGGTAATACCGTATATGTTTCTTATTTCAATATCTTCAGGCTCGTAGTCCCAATCCATTTCTATAATGCAATAATTACCCTTTTTCTTATTCTTTAGAATTTCTAAAGCTTCTGGAGTATATCCAGGGGCAATAATTCCATCAGAAACAGATTTGCTCAGTATTTTAGCTGTAGGCTCATCCACAATATCACTTAGGGCTGCCCAATCTCCGAAGGAAGACATTCTGTCTGCACCTCTAGCTCTAGCATAAGCTGCTGCCACTGGTGATAGCTCTATATCCTCCACAAAGTAGGCCTTCTTTAAGTCATCACTTAAGGGCAAGCCTAAAGCAGCACCTGCAGGGCTTACATGCTTAAAGGAAGCTGCTGCTGGCAATCCAGTAGCCTCTTTTAGTTCCTTTACCAGCTGCCAGGAGTTAAAGGCATCCATAAAATTTATATAGCCAGGATTACCGTTTAAAATTCTAAAAGGCAGCTCCTTATTCTGCACATAAATTTTCGCAGGCTTTTGATGGGGATTGCATCCATACTTGAGTACTACTTCTGAATTCTTCATTTTTATCCTCCTTAAAAATATAAAATTTAAACAAAAAACGCCTGAGAAAAACTATGAATGTTTTACCCAGGCGATCGATATCTTCCACATAATCATGCTCCCTATGGTTAATTCCATTATTCGCCAGTCGCATGATTACTTTTATTCAGTTAATTATATTATACACAATACGAACATTATTTGCAATATTAATTTAAACATTTGTCTTTTTCAACTAAATCTTTTACTTCCTTCAGTAACTTGACATAGAATATGCTATAATATAAAATAATGACAACTTGTCATATGTTTAAACATATAAATTAGTAGGTGAAATTTGATACTATTTTTTAGTGTAGATTTAAAATTATCAGACTGGAGTGAATAGAATGAGTAAAATTATTCTTAGCGCAGACATCACCTGCGACCTAGGAGATGTTTTAAAGGAACGGTACAATGTAAACTTTTACCCTCTTCACATAATACTAGACGGAAAGCAATATCAAGATGGCGTAGATATTACCGCAGACGATATTTATGAAGCTTATAGAACTAAAAAGATTTTACCTAAAACTGCAGCTATAAATCCTGACGAATATATAAACTATTTCAAGCAATGGGTGGATGAAGGTTATGAGGTTATACATATAAGCCTAGCTTCAGGCATTTCCTCCTCCTATCAAAATTGCTGTATCGCAGCTCAAGAGCTGGGAAATGTCTACCCTGTAGATTCCTGCAGTCTGTCAACTGGTACAGGCCTACTGGTTTTAGAGGCTGCTGATAGGATAGCTCAAGGTATGTCTGCTGCACAAATCCAGCAGGAATTATTGGCTTTAAGAACTAGTGTACATGCTAGTTTTGTGTTGGACACGCTTACCTTCCTTCATGCTGGTGGTAGATGTTCAGCCCTTGCAGCCCTAGGTGCAAATGTACTAAATATTAAACCCTGCATAGAAGTAGACAACACTACTGGTAAAATGAAGGTTGGAAAGAAATATCGTGGTTCATTAGATAAGGTTTTAAAGCATTATACCTTAGATAAACTTAAGGATCGTACTGATTTAAAATTAGATCGAGTATTTATAACCCACTCAGGTATATCTGAGGAAAGAATCGAAATAGTAAGAAAAACCATTGAGGAAGTGGCTGACTTTAAGGAAATTCTCATAACAAGAGCAGGCTCCACTATATCCTCTCACTGTGGTCCTAACACTTTAGGCGTTTTGTTTATGACTAAATAAGCTATGGTTCTCAATTGAAAAATTTAAAGTAAGCTGTTGCACAATTGGCAAATCTGCTCCTTGTGCAACAGCTTTTTTTGCTTTATTATCTCATAGCTAATACGAAATAGTGAGGTGTTTTCTATGTTCCTTTGTTTTAGAAAGCAGTTGGTATTTATGTACCATAAATTACATACCTGAATATATTATATTAGGCAATCTGCCACAGGATTTGTAATAACACTATTGAAAAGGTGGTTATGCTATGGTAGAAAGTAATAAACGTTTGAACAATAAGCAATATACTAAAGAATCAATTGATAATGAACATGATGCTCCTGAAATAATACTTTCAGAAAAGCCCGAGAGAGTTGATCCTTCTAACCCTGACACTATACCAAAGTTTGTTGATAAGCTTCCTATTCCTGAAGTATTAACCCCTGATGAAAAAGGTGCAGGTTATGCCTATTATGATATTAAGATGAGAAGGGCAAGACACAGATTTCACAGGGACTTTCCTTTAACTGAAATATGGGGCTATAACGGTAGCTATCCAGGCCCAACGATTGAAGCTTATAAGGGACAAACTGTTTTGGTAAAATGGCAAAACAAACTCCCTAGCAAGCATTTTCTGCCGGTGGATAAAACTATTCATGGTGCTATAAATAATCCAGAGGTTAGAACTGTTGTCCATCTTCACGGAGCTGAGGTGGCCCCAGACAGCGATGGTCATCCCGAAGCTTGGTTCACTAGGGACTATATAACTACTGGTCCAAAGTTCTCTAGAAGAATTTACAAGTACCTCAATGACCAACAGGCTACTACCCTTTGGTATCACGACCATGCCTTAGGTATTACACGACTTAATGTATACGCTGGACTGGCAGGTTTTTATATTATACACGATGATCTAGAAGAAAGATTGAATATTCCAAAAGGCGAATATGATATTCCTTTATTGGTTCAGGATAAGTCCTTTAACCCAGACGGCTCCTTGTTTTACCCAGATGAGCCAGCTACCCCAGTGGAAGGAGTTTATCCTTCGATAGTACCAGCCTTTATAGGAAACACCATAGTAGTAAACGGTAAGCTCTGGCCTTACCTTGAAGTAGAACCGAGGAAATATCGCTTTAGAATCCTAAATGGTTCTAATACAGTAGGCTTTACCTTTAGGCTATCAAACGAGCAATCCTTCTGGCAAATTGGTACTGATGGTGGTTTACTACAGGAGCCCGTTGAAATACAGTCCTTTATATTAGAGCCAGCAGAGCGTATAGATTTAATAATAGACTTCTCTGGTTTAGAAGGACAATCTATTACTCTTATGACAGACAACCAGAACCCCAACACTGGCAATGTAATGCAATTTAGAGTAGTACTTCCTTTAAAGGATGAGGATACTACAGAGATTCCTGAAACATTAAATCATTATATGGAGTTAAATCCTACCTTAGCAAAGAAAATAAGAAAGGTATCCTTAGATACAGATACAGATAGCCACGGGAGACCAATGCTACTTCTAAACAATTTAACCTGGGATGATCCGGCTACTGAAACTCCTGATTATGACAGCATAGAAATATGGGAAATAGTTAATCCTACTCAGTTTGCTCACCCCATACACCTGCATCTAGTTCAGTTCCAGATTCTAGATCGTAGGCCCTTTGATGTAGATTACTTTAGGCGTACAGGCAAGATTAGATACTTTATGAACAGACGCAGTGAGGAACCTTTACCTTTCGAACGAGGCTGGAAGGATGTAGTTAGAGCCGAAGCAGGAAAGGTAACCAGAATTATAGTTCACTTTAAACACTTCGCCGGCGATTATGTATGGCACTGTCATATACTAGAACATGAAGATCATGATATGATGCGTCCTCTAAGAGTTATTAAGAAATATATTTAGCTATCTAACTCCACATTGTAGCTAAGTTACGCTATAAATGTGGAGTCATTTTTTCAAATACTGCCCTACAGGCCTATTGCATAGCATAAGTAGATATATTATAATTAAACCAAATATAAATTTATAATAGTTACAAATTTGTAGGGGGTATAACCTATGTTAACCATAGAAAATATAGAGCAATATTTAAGAAATCACAACATTAGTCCATCTTATCAGAGAAAAAGAATTTTTGAATACCTATACGAAAATCAAAATCATCCTAATGTTAACCAAATATACGAAGCCTTAGTTAAGGAAATACCTACTCTCTCCAAAACCACTGTATATAATACCTTGAATCTATTTGTAGAGAAAAAAATTGCTGAGGCCATAACTATAGAAGGTACAGAAATTCGATATGATCTTTATAATCCCGAAAGTCATGGCCATTTTAAATGTGAAAAGTGCCAGCAGGTATATGATATAGACTTAGATGTTGAAAATATGAAAATTAAAGATTTAGAAGGCTTCGTAATAAAGGAACAGCATTTTCATTTTAAAGGTATATGCAAGAAATGTATATTAGAAGATAAATAAACACAAAATACACTGTGAGTTAGAGTGCCAACAGTGTATTTTTTTATTTTTTGAAAAAGGATCTATTGACAAAATTCAATTTTAGATTTATTATAATATTGTAATCAATACATAATAAAAATAAATATAAAATTAATTTAATTTCAGGAGGTATAAAAATGAGTAAGAATTGTATAGGATTAGATC
>DGDR01000168.1:8844-9511 GCA_002385545.1 Clostridium sp. UBA3947 | reverse complement strand
GTTTGATTCTTGTTCTTTTCATAGTTTTCTCCTACAAGTTTTTATAAGCATATTTTATCATAAATAAAAAAGAAGAACTATAGAGATTGTCTCCATAGTTCAGTCAATATTATTCGATTTTTCCACCTTCGATTACAAGGCTTTCTTCAAAGTCTGCACCGTAAATATGCAATAAGGTTTCTTCATAAGCCTTATGAATGAATTTTTCATTACCTAAAGATTCTAATTCTTTATTTATCCAATCTAACAGTTCCTTATTACCCTTTGCTACAGCAGGAGCTATTGTATCTATGTTGCCTATAGATGGCGCACCAACAACAAATCCAGGATTTTCTTTAGCCCATGCAATAACCTCAGTATTATCATTTATTATGCCATCACCACGGCCATCCTTTAAAGCTTGGAAAATTTCTGAGTACTGATCATACTTAACTAATTCAACATCTGGATGGTTTTTAGTCATGTAGGTTTCGGCAGTAGTTCCCTTTGCTACAATTATTTTCTTACCCTTCATATCTTCTTCAGATTTAATAACAGCATTTTCAGGGGATACAATCCCTAATGAAACCTTCATATAAGGATTTGCAAAGTCAACCTTTTCCTTTCTTTCTGGTGTGACGGTGAAATTTGCCATTATTATATCAACCTTATTAGATTCTAAGTAGGC
>DGDR01000168.1:6615-8557 GCA_002385545.1 Clostridium sp. UBA3947 | reverse complement strand
TATATTTCTCGCTCTCAAAATAGTCATTCTTCCTTGTACCTCTTTTTTTAATTTTATCTATAGAGCTTATGTTTTTATCATCATTTGATTTGGATGTACTACAGCCAGCAAAACCGCCTATTACTATTGCACTTAAGACTAAAGCTGATAAAAGCTTTTGAATTTTACTCATTACCACATCATCCTTTCATATTATTAATATTGAAATATATTTAGAAAGTGCTTAGCACGTTCTGTCTTAGGGTTAGTAAAGAATTCCTTAGGATCTGAAATTTCGCAAATTCTGCCTTCATCCATAAATACAATTCGATCTGCTACAGATTTTGCGAAACTCATCTCATGAGTTACAATTACCATAGTCATACCTTCTTTAGCTAAGTTCAATATAACATCTAGAACTTCTCTTACCATTTCTGGATCAAGAGAGGCGGTAACCTCATCAAAGAGCATCACTTCTGGATTCATACATAATGCTCGTACTATGGCAATTCTCTGCTTTTGGCCTCCAGAAAGCTGTCTAGGATAGTCATTTTTTCTGTCTAGTAAACCTACTCTTTCTAATAGATGTTCAGCTTGGGCTAATGCTTCTGATCTATCTCGCTTTTGTACCTTTAGTGGACCAAGTAGAATATTATCTATTACTGTCATGTGAGGAAATAGTTCATAGTTCTGAAATACCATGCCTATCTGCTCTCTAACTTCTTGCCAATTGGTGTTTTTATCTGTAAGGTTTTTGGTTTTAAAAATAATCTGACCACCTTGAATTTTTTCTAAGCCATTAAGGCACCTTAGAAAAGTACTTTTTCCACAACCAGAAGGACCGAGAATTACTAAAACCTCTCCCTTATGCAGGCTAAGGTTAAGGCCCTTTAATATTTCTTTATCATCAAAATTCTTTTTTAGTTCTTTAACTTCAATTAATAGAGGATTATTAGTCTTATTTATAGTAATCACCTCAACTATTCCATTTTCTTTCAAGCTTTTTAGATATTTGAGATAAGGGGTAGCAAATTATAAAGTATAGAATAAATATCATTGCATACACCCAGAAGGCAGCAGTAGGATACTGGAATCTAGAAGTTTCGATGATTTGCTGACCAACTTTAACTAAATCAGTAACACCTATCAAAACTACTAAAGAAGTAGTTTTGATCATTCTAGTAGCTAAATTAATTGTTCCTGGAACCATTCTTCTTACTGCTTGAGGAACTAAAATATATCTATAAAGTTCTAAAGTATTTAAGCCAAGTGCCTTTCCAGACTCTATTTGGTGCTTGGGAAGAGATTGAAGAGCACCTCTAACTATATCTCCCATTTCAGCAGCGCCCCAAAGGGTGAACACTATTATTGAAACAATCTCACCGCTTAAATCAATGTTCAATGCTGTAGTAACACCAAAATAGAAGATATATAACCAAACTAAAAGAGGTACGATTCTAAACAACTCAAGAAATAAACGGTTGATAAATAATACAATTTTTAATTTAGTGGTCCTACTTAATCCAATAAGGATTCCTAGTATAGTACCTAAAAATATCGATATAAATGCTATTTTTGAAGTTATTAATAAACCTTCTAGTAATCTTAGAAAATTCTTACCTTCAAGGAACACATTAATTGCCGAATTCTGCATAGCGCACCTTCCTTTCCAACCAGCTTAACAAGAAAGATAAGGGCAATATCATTAGTAGATAACTGACAACAAGTAAAATAAGAGCTTCATTAGTTTTATAGTACATTCCTATTAAATCCTTAGCTACATTCATTACATCCAATATAGAAATAGCTCCCAAAACAGATGTTTCTTTAAGTAGGAATATACAGTTTGCACCTAAAGAGGGGAGGCTTACAGAAAAAGCTTGAGGAAGTATTACATACCTTATAAGCTGTAACCTAGAAAGTCCTATACTTAAACCAGATTCAATTTGTGATCTACTTACTG
>DGDR01000168.1:416-6424 GCA_002385545.1 Clostridium sp. UBA3947 | reverse complement strand
TTCTAAACCACTTCTAAAAGCTTCTGTCATATAACTACCTCCTAAAAAGGATAGTCCTATAATAGCACAAGCAGTTTCGCTCCACTTAATGCCTACTTTAGGTAGCCCAAAATAAAGGAAAAACACTTGAACAAGAAGTGGAGTATTTCTAGAAAGCTCAATGTAAGCTAGTACAATAGATTTAAGTCCCTTAATTTTTAAATATAAAACTATACTGCAAATTAATCCAATTAATAAAGAAATAGCTGTGCCTAAAAAGCCTAACTTTAAGGTTAACCACATTGCTTTTTTGTATAAAGGCAAGCTCTCCACTATAAAAGCCCAATTTAAGTTCATAATTCATCGCCTTTCAACTTCAATTTGGATGTATAAAATACAGAACTGAATATAAGATTAAATCCTATTAAACGTATCGGAATACCTTTTTATTATATATAGCTATCAAAATATTGTCAATAAAATTATTGAGATTTATAGGTAAAAAAACTTCCATCCTAAATTCAGATGGAAGAATGATAAAAATTATTGCTGACTAGAAAGAATTAACTCTTTACCACATCAAAGTTATCTTCTATAAGTAGCCAATTTTGTGGGAAGGAAATTCCTAATTTCCAGTAGCTAACACCTCTTAATCCTAATTCTTTTACTAAATCAAATTTCGCTTGGATAGAACGGGCATCTTCAAACCATACTTCATGTTCTTTACCATCATTATCTCGATAAGTGAAATGTGGAGCTTGAACTTTAGTGTCATAGCTTATAGCTACATTATGGTCAGCAGCTAATTGAATAGCCTGTTGTGTGCTAATAGCTCTTGCGTATTCACCACCAGGTACAAAGGGCAGGGTCCAATCGTAACCATAAAGATTTTGGCCCATCATAATTTTTGAAGCAGGGATTTCTGTTAAGGCATATTCAATAACATCTCTCACTGGACCTATTGGAGAAACTGCCATAGGAGGACCGCCACTGTATCCCCATTCATAGGTCATTAAGACTACAAAATCTGCTATCTCTCCATGAGCTCTATAGTCATGAGCTTCATACCATTGCCCAGTTTGTATGGCACTAGTTTTAGGAGCTAAAGCGGTAGACATTAAAAATCCTTCTGCAGATAATCTGTTCTTAGCCTTTCTTAAGAAGTTATTATAGTTTTCGCGTAAATCTGGTGGTAAAAACTCCATATCAAAATGTATATCGCTAAAGTTGTATTGTTTAGCAGTAGAAATAATATTATCTAATAGGCGATTCTGAATTTGCTCATTAGTTAAGATAATTCTACCTAATTCTGAACTAAATTGACCTTCTTCTAAATTAGTTACTACCATCATCAATGTAGCATTATTGCTTCGAGCAATAGTTGAAAAATTGCTTAATGGTGGAGCTTTAAGTGAACCGTCCCTTTGAATTTGATAGCTAAAGGGGGCTAAGTAAGTCAAATAGGGCGCAGACTTTCTAGCTGATTCTTCTAATGCTGTTGATACTATACCTCCAAGTGGTTCCGCATAAGCATTAATCTCTGCATTTCTTTTAGGACGAGGAGGAATATATAATCTTTGTCCTATTTGTAACGGTTGATTTAGGGGAATTCTATTTACTTCTGCAAGAGTTTGAAAGCTTATTCCATAACTACGGGCAATACTGTATAAGCTATCTCCTGCTTGAACCCAATGGTAGTTGCCAATTATAGGTATTACCAGTGTTTGTCCCACAACTAATTTATTGGGGTTTGGCACTTCATTTGCCCCTACAATTGATGCAACTGTAGTATTATACAATTGAGCAATTTGAAATATTGATTGTCCTTGTTCAACAACGTGAATCTGCATAGTATCTCCTTCTTATCATTAAACTTACCTATATCAGTATATGATAAAAGTATAAAAGTGTACTAACTAAGTTAGCCTGATGGTGTTTAATAATAGTTTTACTTTATTGGGCATTAATGTATAATATAAAGTATGAAGAATGCTTAAGGCATATGAGCCATTGGAAGGAGTGATCCATATTGATCGAAGTGATAGGACTTAGCAAGGAATTTAAAAGTACAAAAATCAAAGGTGCTAAAACTATTAGAGCTCTTGATAACATTAGTTTCAAGGTTCAGAAAGGAGAAATAGTAGGCCTTCTTGGAGAAAATGGAGCTGGTAAGACTACTACTCTTAGAATGATTGCCACTATGCTTAAACCAACTGGAGGTACTGCAGTTGTCAATGGTTATGATATTGTAAAGGATCAAAAGAAGGTTAGGGGAGAAATAGGAATTCTTTTTGGTGGAGAGGTAGGCTTATATGATAGGCTAACAGCTAGAGAAAATATTAAATACTTCTCAGAGCTTAATGGTATGAGTTATAAAGAAACTATAGATAGCATTGATTATCTCGTGGATATGCTAGATATGAAGGATTATATTGACAGGAGAGTAGGAAAGTTTTCTAGAGGTATGAAGCAGAAGGTAGCTATTGCTAGATCTATTGTTCATAATCCTTCTGTTATGTTATTTGATGAACCTACAGCGGGATTGGATGTTACAGCTGCGAGAATAGTACAAGACTTTATTAGAAAATGTAAAGAAGATAACAAGGCTATAGTTTTTTCAAGTCATAGTATGTCAGAAGTTGAGAGAATTTGTGATAGGGTTATTATAATTCATAAGGGAAGAATTATTGAAGAGGGTACAATAGAAGAGCTAAAGACAAAATATAATAATGAAAATGTGGAAGAAATATTTATGCAGTTGGTAGGTGATAATTATGGGAAGTAGAGTTAGCTGGATAGTCTTTAAGAAAGAACTTATGGATTTATTTAGAGATAGAAAGACCTTGATATCAAGTATATTAGTACCTATTATAATATTTCCTCTTTTATTTTTTGTAATGGGAAATAGTATGGAAAGTATGTCAAAAAAGGTTGAAGAAAACTTAAAAATAGCTATTAAGGACAATAGCCAAGGAAGTCAATTAGTAAACTATATAAAGGAGCAAAAGAATATTAACATAGTTGATTCCACTAATTTAGATGAAGATTTGAAAAGCGGAAAGATATTAGTAGCTATTGAAATACCTGAAAACTTCGATGAAGACATAAAAAATGAAAAAACAGTTAACTTAAAAATGACTTATGATAATTCAAGCCAATCCTCACAAATGGCTGTTGATAACCTAAATTTACTTTTAGAAAGCTATTCGAAAGTCATTGTTGAGCAAAGACTTATAGCTAGAAATATAAGCGGTGAGTTTTTGAATCCTATTAAAGTAGAAATGATAACTACTGAAAATGAAGAAGAAGGCTATGGAAAGCTAATGCTGTCTCTAATGCTACCACTTTTGCTTATAATATATAGTATAGTAGGGCCTATGGGTGCAGCAGTAGATTTAGGAGCTGGTGAAAAGGAGAGGGGTACTCTTGAACCATTATTAACAACACAGGCAGGGAGATTATCACTATTATGGGGTAAGTTCTTTGCTATTACAGTGATGGGCCTTTTAAGCACCTTATCATCCTTGACAGGGTTATACTTATCTACAAAGCAGGATAATGGATTATTCCATGGAGGAACAGGTAGTCTTAGTGTAAAAACTATTGTACTTATCGGGGTGATAACCTTACTATTAACCATGTTGTTTGGTGCTCTAGAGTTAGCTATAAGTATATTTGCTCGTTCCTTTAAAGAAGCCCAAACTTATATATCACCACTAATGATAATAGCTTTTGTTCCGACCTATGCTACGTATATGATGGATGCTAAGAATATAGAAAGCTTTTATTTTCATATTCCTTTAGCAAATGTTTCTTGTATTATAAAGGAACTAATATCAGGTATATATAACTACGCCCACTTAGGTATAACTTTTGGTTGGATTATTGTATATATATTAGGATCCATATTATTTGCAAGATATATGTTTAGTAGAGAAGAGGTTATTTTTAGAACATAAATCTTAATAATTATTATTAAGAAGCTGCTTATCAAAAAGATGCCCAGAGAGAAGTTTTCTCTCTGGGTTTTTAATGTGTGCTGGTATAGGCGATAACCTGGCGGTGAAAGTCCGCTTTGGGCTTGGTTTGGGAACCATCAGCCAAAGATAAGGGTGTCTGTCGTGAGGCAGAAGGACTGAACATTAGGAGGAGTTAAAGTTTGAAAGTTTCGAGAATATCAGTCCTATTCTAACTACTACTCTAAATAATCAATTTTTTGTTGGTCTAAAATTAAAGAGTCTTTCGGCTCAATATGCTAAGCTACATTATTCCTAATGAACCACCGAATACCGAACGGTTTGTATAGAGGTGAGAGGTGGGGAATTATTCCTTTCCTACATGATTGAAAGGGAATATTCAAACATATTGTAACAAAATGCGACAATGATTCATAAGATGGATTATGAGCCATATAGTGATTAGCTATAGGATAAATTTATAACAAAGGAGAGAGGATTAGTGAAAAAGTCTTTTTCGAAGTTTTGTTGTAAATGTGATAGCTGCTGCTGTAAAATCGTTAAATGTTGCGACAAAATAGACTGCTGTTGCGATTGTTGCTGTGATTGTTGCTGCGATTGCCGCAAATTCGATAAAAAGAAATTGGATTTTAAGGTGCCTATATTAATAATATTAGTAATATTAATTTTATTACTTTGCCAAGAGGATAAAAAATATTCTTGTTAGTAATAAATTTTAAAAGAGAGTAGTTGGAATGGTGGGGGAAAAACTACTCTCTTTTTATATAAAAAGGAACATTTTAAATTATTGACCGAGAATAAAAATTTTATACACTTAGGAAAAATATTTTGCTATAAATGGCTAAAAATTTACAACTTATAAATTCATTTGCTCTAATGTAACGCTTATCATATGTTGCATTCTTTCTAAATCTAGTAGTAAAACTTCCCGTCCTTTTTCAGTTATAACATAGACCTTTCTTCGATGATCTTCAGTTTTAACTGCTTCTATTAAGTTTAACTTTAATAGATTCTCAATGGCACCATAAAGGGTTCCTGCGGCAATTTTAACTTGATTATTGCTCAATTCTTCAACCTTTTGCATGATAGCATAACCGTGGGCAGGTTTAAAAAGAGCTAATAGAATGTAGAATGTCGTTTCAGTTAAAGGTAGGTTGCTGTTTCTATTCATAGTAGAAGATCCTCCAATCTGTTCGAATTATATACAGTAATCATATATAGTATAGCAGTATAGTTGAACTGTATATTATAATTGTATAAAGTTCGACTGAATATGTCAATAATAAAGCTATTTCAAGGAGTTTAGAGGTGGAGGAATATACAACTGCAGTTAATTTAGTAAGCACATTCTTTTACATAATTCGTATAGAATAGAAAGCATATATTTTTTGATTGTATAAGGTGGAAGTATAATAACCAATTAAAAATAGTTATGTAATATTAAAACATTATATAATAGATTATCCCTTTTATGTTATAATAAAACGTATATGAAATCATTTAATATAGACTAACGAAGAGGTGAGAGAAATTATGAGAGAAAAGGTAACTAAGTTTATGCTATTGTTGTTAGTTGTTATACTAGCTATAAACATAGGCATAACAACTAAGGCGAAAGAAACTTATAAAGTAACTGTTAAGAAAGAAGTAGGGTTTGATGACAATTATAAAGTAGGTTATCCTACACCTATAAGTCTTACTGTTAAAAACGAGGGTAAAAGTATTGATGGTGAAGTAGAAATACAAGTACCAAGTTCACTTGGAAAATACATGAGCTATGTGAAGAAGCTAAGCTTGGAAGAAGGTGCAGAGAAGAAGATAGTTATTGATGTACCTGTAAATCAATATAGGGGTAAATATAAAGTAGTAATAACTAGCGGGAAAAATAAAGTATACGAAGGAGAAGTTAAATTTAGGAACACAAATAATAATATAACTCAATTTATAGGTATATTAAGTGATGATTACGATAGCTTGACATACATTAATAAAATGCCTTCTTCTAATGGTATGACTACATTAACTAAGAACATAAAACTTACAGAAGAGAAC
>DGDR01000168.1:0-221 GCA_002385545.1 Clostridium sp. UBA3947 | reverse complement strand
AACATAAAACTTACAGAAGAGAACTTTCCAGAGGATATTTTCACCTTAAAGGCCTTTAATTTACTTATAATTAATAATTATGACACTACAAAATTAAATAAAAAGCAATATGAGGTGTTGAAGCAGTGGGTAGCTGATGGTGGAACACTTCTAATTGGGACTGGTGCTAATCATAAAAAGACCTTAGGAGCATTTAAGGATAATTTTATAGAGGGTAATGT
>DGDR01000082.1:12345-12532 GCA_002385545.1 Clostridium sp. UBA3947 | reverse complement strand
ACCTATAAGTGTATTCACTATAGGTATTGTAGCCCTGCGAAAAAAGTTAAAGCGTTAGTTTACCCTGGTATCCTAAGACAGTAAAACCTTTTATGATTGAGCGGTTTAAAATAAATATATCAAACTAATCATTTATAAACATACATAAATATAAAAACCCAGCAACCTTCATCGTTGCTGGGTTTTT
>DGDR01000082.1:771-12089 GCA_002385545.1 Clostridium sp. UBA3947 | reverse complement strand
GTTTAGGAAACCACTGCTCTATCCACTGAGCTACGGGCACATATGACACTTTAATATTTTAGTATAAAATTTTTTGAAAGTCAACGGGAACATATTTGTTATTTTGAGGATTTATTAATATTTTCCCCCACTTCTTTCCCCCTTTATGCTAGAATATTATTATAATATACTGAAATTGAGGTGAGCTAATGAAAAGCATTCATATAACTGAAACGGTATTAAGGGACGCAAACCAATCACTGATTGCAACCAGAATGTCCTTTGAACAGTTTGCACCAGTACTTAGAGATTTGGATGATGCAGGTTATCATTCCTTGGAGTGTTGGGGCGGAGCTACCTTTGACTCCTGTATACGATATTTAAATGAAGATCCTTGGGATAGGTTAAGAAATATAAAAAGAATTGTTACAAAAACGCCTCTTCAAATGCTTTTAAGAGGACAAAACCTACTTGGCTACAAGCACTATCCCGATGATGTAGTTAGAGAATTTATAAAGCTTTCTGTATATAACGGTATTGATATAATAAGAATCTTTGATGCCTTAAATGATTATAGAAATATAGAAGTGGCTATGGATGAAACTAAAAAGCAAGGGGCCCATGCTCAGGGAACCATAGTTTACACCGTCAGCCCAATTCACAATATAGAAAATTACATAAGCCTTGCCAAGCAGTTAGAAGCTATGGGAGCAGATTCTATTTGCATAAAGGACATGGCGGGCTTAATTATGCCCCAGACTGCCTATGAGCTTGTTAAGTCTATAAAGGCTGAAGTAAAGCTACCTATATACCTTCATTCCCATTCCACCAATGGTTTAGCCGAAATGTCCTATTTGAAGGCTACAGAGGCAGGAGTGGATGGAATAGATTGTTCTATATCTGTATTCTCTAGCGGCACTGCTCAACCGCCTACAGAGACTATGCACTATGCCTTAGAGGCCTCTGGCTTTAGCAGTGGCTTAAATAGCAGCTTATTAAAAAAGATTAACGATTTCTTTAAACCAATTAAAGAGCATTTTTTACAGTCTGGAGAGTTAGATCCTAAAGTGCTTACTCCTCAGCCAGAGGGTCTTGTGTATCAGATTCCTGGCGGCATGCTTTCAAATATGATATCTCAACTTAAGGCTCAAAACTCCATCGATAAGCTAGAGGCAGTTTTGGAAGAGGTACCAAGGGTTAGAGAAGATTTAGGTTTCCCTCCTCTTGTAACCCCTATGAGCCAGATGGTTGGGACACAGGCAACGGTAAATGTATTAACTGGTGAAAGATACAAAATGATATTAAAAGAGGTAAAGGCTTACTGCAGGGGCGAGTACGGAAAGGCTCCAGGTGAAATAAATCCAGAACTAATGGCTAAAGCCTTAGAAGGAGAAAAGCCAATAACTACTAGATTTGCCGATACCTTAGAACCAATATTTAATAAGACTAAAGAGGAACTAAAGGATATTACTACTAACAGCGAGGATGTATTATCTTATATTTTATTCCCTCAAATTGCTGAACCCTTTATTAAGAATAAAAAAGCAAATCCTTCTAATGAAGAGTTAAGAAAAGATGCCGGTGGCATTATAGTATAATTTGTAGGTGATTTTATGGTATATAAAAATTCTGTCCAAAGATTTCAGGAAATTGTTAAAATAATGGCTTCTTATGGTTTTGGCTACCTGGTAGATTCAAAAATTAAAAGAGCAAAGAGTGCCCCATCCAACCTAAGAAAGGCCTTTGAGGACCTAGGACCAACCTTTATAAAAATTGGGCAGATTTTAAGTACCCGTCCAGATATAATACCGGCAGAGTACATAGAAGAGTTCTCTAAGCTTCAAGACGATGTGCCTGCAGAAAGCTTTGAAGCTATAAACCAAGTCTTTCTTGAAGACTTTTCAAAAAACATAAAGGACTGCTTCCTCCAATTTGATGAAGAGCCTTTAGCCTCTGCTTCTATAGCACAGGTTCATACCGCAGTATTAAAGGACGGCAGAGAAGTGATTGTAAAAATCCAAAGACCTCATATCTACGAAAAAATGAAATTGGACCTTTCTATTTTAAGCAGGCTACTTAACCTTACTAAGGGACGTTTTAAGGAGTTTTTACTAGATCCTCAGGAGGCTATAGATGAGCTTTTTACCTCTATGGAAAAGGAATTAAATTTTGAAAACGAAGCAAGTAACATAGAAAAGTTCCATACCTTCAATAAAAATGTAGACTTTATGTATGTGCCCTATGTAGTAAAGGAATTCTGTTCAAAGCATGTAGTAACCATGGAAAAAATTGATGGCATTAAAATTTCCGATATAAAGAGGCTACATAGGGAAAAAATTGCTCTGGATCAATTAGGTAAAACCCTAGCCCTATCCTTCTTCAAGCAAATTTTTGAGGATGGCTTTTTCCATGGGGATCCTCATCCTGGAAACATATTAATTAAGGATAATAAGCTTTGCTTCATTGATTTTGGCATTATGGGTGAACTTCCAAACAGCTTAAGAAATGCCCTCAATGAAATGGTAATTTCTATAGTTTTCGAAGATATAAACAAGCTTATTTCTGTATTAATGTCTATTGGAGTACGAACAGGTCATGTGGATAGAAACCAGCTCTATGACGATATAGAATACTTAATGACCAACTATCTTTCCACCTCCCTAAGCAGTATAAAGGTTTCTCTAATACTAGAAGATGTGATGGATGTATCCTCTAGAAATAATATCAGAATGCCAAAGGAACTAACCCTATTGGTAAAGACCTTAGTTATTGTAGAAGGTGTAGTTGCTAAGATAGCTCCAGATATAAATATATTAGATGTAGCCATTCCCTATGTAAAGGCTAGCACTAAAAAAAGCTGGTTAAAGGATTTAAACCTAGAAGATTTTGCTTTAAAAGCCGTACGTTTTACTAAGGATTCATCAAGATTACCATCTAAGCTTATTGAGCTTTCTGACAGTGTAATAAGAGGTCGGGCTAAGATTCAGTTTGAGCACAGAAATTTAGAAAAGCCCTTTAGCCTTCTAAACAGGATGATTAACCGTTTAGCAGCAACTCTAGTGGCTTCCTCTATGATAATTGCTTCTGCCCTAATTATAGATTCCAACGTTGGCGGCAAAATTTACGATATGTCAGCAGTTGGTCTTATAGGCTTTATAGTGTCAGGTATAATATCCTTATGGATTTTAATAAGCATCTTCCGTTCAGGGAAAATGTAAATTTGCTCAAGAAAGCTAGGATTTGAAATGTTGGCTATGTAGTAACTTTTGATTTTTATTAGTGAGGATTTTTAGCGAAACATAGCTCTAACTGCGGATTTTAAAATAGGTGCTAAAAGCAACACGCAAATTGTGCTGCTTTTAGCACCTTTATTACACTTTTCTATTAATAAATTTTCTTATTCTAAATATGCTTCTAATAAGATAAATAAAAGGTATAAATATTGCTGTTATCAGTAAGAAAATTGCATAACCAATAGACCCGCTATAAGTCACATTTGTATTTAGATTAAAGAATAGAAATGATATTATGTAAGCTAACGGTCTAATAGCTTCTTTCATCCATCTTTTTTTCAATTTTACTGATATTATAATCATAATAATAAAAAACGCTAAGGCTGTAAGGAAAGTATAGATAGTATGAAGAATGTTATTATTTGTTCCAAAGCTTATAGCAGACTTTTTGAAAAAAGAAAAACTCCATTCATAGCTTGGTAGCTTATCTATAGATATCATATAGGAATTTTTAGACACCTTAGTCATTGGAATATTGCTATAAAATTGATAAATCCCAACTTGAGGAAAATTAACGCACAAGTTAAGCTTACTGTCTCCTGTCAAAAACTTAGCTGGTGTTAAATAGAATATATATCCCGTAAGAGCTTTATAATAACCTTCTTGGTCGTATCCACTAGTACTGCTATACTGTATTTCTAAATTTCCTTCTTCAAATTCCCTTAGTGTAAAAGGTATTTCTATCCCCTCAGCCCTTTTATAATATGTATTTTGCACATCATACCTAAAATTCTTATCCTCCGGAATTGGGTATGGCATTTTATGATGATAGTCTGGTATCCAATTATCTGGCATTTCAGCCTCTTCTCTATAGATACAGTTTTCTGTAATATCTTTACCATTGAAGGACACCTTTAAAACATCACTTATGTTAAGCTTAGAGGAATCATGGAATTCTGGTTTATCTATTTCTGATAAAAGAGATATTATATAGAACATCCTAACATTCTTTATCTCATTAGTAAGATTTTTTAATTGATATTGTACTATTACATCTGCCTTTGATCCCTTGCTTTCATAGCTCCTAATATTATAAGTTACAGTTTCTTCAACTAAGCTTATATTGGAATCTTCATCAAAGCTATAAATTCCTTCTAATTTTGCTCCTTTTGACATTTCAGTATCATTAGCTAGAGCTACTTGTCCAAAACTTAACATGATACAGAGTGTTATAGATATGCTTACTAAAAGTTTCTTAAACAATAAATCTCCTCCGCTCTACATGTTTTTTTATTAAACAAGTTTTTACTTCAGAGTATTCTTACATATTAGTCTTTTTATTACTGTTAAACTCATTGAACTTAATGTCTCCAGCCTGGTATCTAAGTTGCTCATTTAAAATTTCACGCAGATTGCTTACTTCTGGTGACCTAATAATGGTATTATACCACAGTTTATTCCATGGTTAAATCCTTTGCTTATATGCTTGCTGTTTCCGCTTTTACCTACTATATAATTTCCTGTACAAGAGCAAAAAACTGTTGCACCACTGGCAAACCAGTTCCTGTGCAACAGTTCATTATGTTTTTCCATCTATAGCATAGTATTTGATTTTAGCACTCACTACCTAAAATTCAATTTATATTCCCATTAATACTGATGCAAGCCAGAAGTAAACTATAAGTGCCACTGTATCAACAATGGTAGTGATTAAGGGGCTAGCCATAATAGCAGGGTCTAGCCTTAGCTTTCTTGCTCCTATAGGGAGCATTGCTCCTACAAGCTTTGCAATAATCACTGTAGTAAACATTGTGATAGATACTACAATTCCTATCGTAAACTCTACTTTATCAAAAACAAGTATTCTAACAAGGTTTATTATCGATAAAACTAAACCTACTAGGAAACTTACCTTTAGCTCCTTCCATAAAACCCTTAGTGTATCCTTTGGTTCTATCTCTCCCAGCGCCAATCCTCTGATAATAAGGGTTGCTGATTGGGAACCTGCATTACCACCAGTATCCATGAGCATAGGTATAAAGGCAGCTAGCACAACCACAGACTGAAGCACAACTTCAAACCTTCTTATTATTGCTCCAGTAAAAGTGGCAGAGATCATCAATACTACCAGCCACATTATTCTATTTTTAGCAAGATAGAATGTGCTACTTTCCAGATACTTCTCCTCTGAAGGTGTCATTGCTGCCATCTTCTGAAAATCTTCAGTGTTTTCTTGCTCTATTACATCAACTACATCGTCTATTGTAATAATCCCAGTAAGCCTATCTTCATTATCCACCACCGGAAGAGCTATCAAATCATATTTCTTAAACACTCCAGATATTTCTTCCTGGTCATCTAAGGTGTGTACACTTATTACGTCAGTATTCATTATATCTCCAATAATTGCATCACTGTCTGAAAGAATCAATCTTCTCAAGGAAATTATTCCTTCAAGTTTTCTATTGCTATCAATTACGTAACAGGTATATATGGTTTCTTTGTCGTAGGCTGTCTTTTTTATATGTTCAATCGCCTCTCCTACCTTCATTTCTTTTCTAAGGTCCACATACTCAATTGTCATTATACTACCTGCAGAATTTTCAGGGTAATTTAAGAATTGATTTATAAGATTCCTTTCCTCAGGTTTAGCATGCTTTAAAATCTTTTTAACTAGGTTTGCAGGCATCTCTTCAAGAATATCAACTAAATCGTCAAAATAAAGTTCATCTATAATATTCTTTATTTCAGCATCTGTTATGGTTTCTATTATTGACATCTGTCTTTCATAAGGAAGATATGCAAAGACCTCAACAGCTATATCTTTTGGTAGCATTCTAAAAATTATAAGAGCATTATTTTTATCTAGTGCATCCAATACCTCTCCTATATGCACTGAGTTCCACTCACTTATCATTAGTTTTATTTGGGCGTACTTCTTATCTTTAATTAATTCTTGAATTATTTTGATTTCATTCATCTTCCAATCCTCCTCCGCTTCATTTTCCATAATTCACTCTTGCAAAAAAAGGCAATAGAAAGCTAAGGTTAAAATAATGCTTTTTTAACCTTAAAATATTTCTTGATTAGGTACTAATGGTATAGGAAATTTTCATGAAGAACAGATGGAGATTTTAAGATTGGACTTACAGAAATGCATATATCAGAAACCCTATGTAATATTTATGAACTTGACTCCGATAAAAAAGAATGGAGCTTGTTCTGTAAAATATACATAAACTTTTCCCATATATGCTTATCTCCACTGTTCGTATTAGTACCATCAGGCTCCATTCTTTTTCACCTCCTAAATTCAAAATAAAAACCTTCGTCAAACTTGAACATATGACGAAGGACATTGTAAACAATGCTTTCCCGTTCAAGTTTTGGCTCTGCAAGGCAATGAAGTTGCATTAGGTTAATCCTTCTTTGTTCGGAAAAACCTGCTAACCAATTAAGAATGTTTCCACTCTTTCACGGCAGCAACCCGTATCCTTGTGGTAACCTCACCTACCGAGATATACTCTTTTCAATAAAAGTATATTATTTTTCTTATAATAAGTCAACTTCAAAAAATTATCACCAATTTAACTATCAATAACTGCCCAATCTACGTAATTCTTATTCATATGTTGTGCCTTATAGCTTCCTCCAATAAGGAGTCTTCTTGCTCCTAACCAGCCTATTACTAGCCTGTATAAGAGATTCAATGTATTTATATCAAATTCAGCAGTTCCGTATATGGCGATTCATTAGAAATGATGTATCTTAGCATATTGAGCCGAAAGGCTCTTCAATTTTAAACCAACACAAAATTGATTATTTAGAGTTGTAGTTAAAACTAAAAAGACTCAGAGCTACCCTTAGCTTTGAGTCTTAATGTTTTTCCGCCTATAGCATTGCATCCAATCTCTTTTTAATCTCGTATAAGAATTCTTCTGTATTAACGATAGTCTTATTTGGAGCCTCAGAAAGAGGTGCCAAATCTCCTGTCATAACCCCTTCTTCTATGGTCTTAATTGAAGCTGCCTCCAGCTTATCTGCAAAGGCTACTAATTCCTGTATGCCGTCCAGTTCTCCTCTCTTTCTTAGAGCTCCTGTCCAAGCAAAAATAGTTGCCATGGAGTTTGAGGAGGTTTTCTCTCCCTTAAGGTATCTATAGTAATGTCTTTGTACTGTTCCATGAGCTGCTTCGTACTCATAGTAACCCTCTGGTGATACAAGGACAGAAGTCATCATTGCAAGACTTCCAAAGGCTGTTGCTACCATGTCAGACATAACGTCACCATCGTAGTTCTTGCAAGCCCAAATAAAGCCACCTTCAGATTTAACCACTCTAGCTACTGCATCATCTATAAGAGTGTAGAAGTATTCTATACCTGCTGCTTCAAACTTTTCCTTATACTCATTATCGTATATTTCCTGGAAAATATCCTTGAATCTATGGTCATAAATCTTTGAAATTGTGTCCTTTGAAGCAAACCATAAATCCTGCTTCATATCTAAAGCGTAGTTAAAGCAAGCTCTTGCAAAGCTTTCTATGGACTTATCTAAGTTATGCATTCCCATAACTACTCCAGGACCCTTAAATTCATGTACAAGCTGCTTTGTAACAGTACCATCTGCAGCAGTGTATACTAATTCAACCTTTCCTGGTCCTTCAACCTTATATTCTATATTTTTATAAACATCACCGTAAGCATGTCTTGCTACAGTTATAGGCTTAGTCCAAGTCTTTACAAAAGGCTTTATATTTTTAACTATAATAGGAGTTCTAAATACAGTACCATCTAAGATAGCTCTAATTGTACCATTAGGACTCTTCCACATTTCCTTTAGATTATATTCCTTTACTCTAGCTGCATTAGGTGTTATAGTAGCACATTTTACACCAACACCATATTTCTTAATAGCATTAGCTGCATCAATAGTAATTTGATCGTTAGTTTCATCTCTTTTTTGTAGCCCCAAGTCATAGTACTCTGTTTTTAACTCAACATATGGTTCTAAGAGTACATCCTTAATCATCTTCCACATAATTCTGGTCATTTCGTCTCCGTCCATCTCTACCAATGGCACATTCATTTTAATTTTTTCCATCTCTCTCGCCCCTCTTTCATAAATAAATCTTTTGAAGGCTCATCACCTAACATCATTCAAATTATACATTAAATTTCTGCATAAACACCTATAATTATAAATGAAGGCTTTATCTTGTGCAAGGATATGTGCCATTTTATTCATAACTGTTCTTACTCTATTTCTATTGTAGTAGCTTACCATTCTCTAATTTTAATATTCGATCACAATGATTTGCAATATTCATATCGTGTGTAACGATTATTATGGTCTTTCCTTCCTTCTTAAGTTTCTTGAAAATTTCCATAATTAACCTTCCATTATTTTGATCTAAGTTTCCTGTTGGTTCGTCCGCTAAGATTAAATCACTACCATGTAGCATCAATCTAATTAAAGCAATCCTTTGCTGCTCCCCCCCAGACAGCTGATAAATTTTGCTGTTTTTCAAAGTTAATAAACCAAATTCATCTAGCAAATCATCAATAAGCTTTTCCTTTTCCTTTTTCGATTTTCCCTTAGAAGCATTATTGTTAAGTGCAAGCTTTAAATTCCAAAATACACTTTCATCATCAATTAGGCCATAGTTCTGAAATAAATATCCAATATGTTCTCTTCTTAAATACCTAGAAACTTTTGAGTAAATTCTAGGATTTGTTACGCCGTTAATAGTATACGAGCCTGAAGTAGGCTCTAATATTAAACCGAGAATATTTAACAAGGTTGACTTGCCGCAACCAGATGGCCCTGTTATTGCTATCATTTCTCCCTCAGTTATACTTAAATTCACACCATTAAGTACTGCTTTACCGTCATACTTCTTTATTACTTCTTTTAATTGAATCTTCATTTTAGGCTCCTTTCATGATATTAACTATATCCTTTTTGATTACCATGTTATAGGAATAAATCATAAAGAAGAAATCTATCATTAAAATACATACATAAATAGCAATATTGGCTCCTAAAATATATAAGGGCACAACAAAAAGAAAAACAATAAAAGTTACTAAATAGTTGAATTTCATTTGATTATGCATACTATCGCCAAGGATAAATCTAGATGCTAGCTCCTTCCTATGAATAGTCATGTCAACCTTATTAGAGATAAATAATATAAACAATAAGGTTACTGCAAATAAAACAGAAAAAACAAAAGATTGGCTCATGATAAATTCATAGTTTCTTATCCTTGCAAGATATGGCGTTAATAAGGTAGAACTATAATACAGGTCCTCTAATCCATTTTCTAATAGTAGCTGGCTAAATTCACTTCTATCATTAAACTCAAAAGCCATTCCAAAGTTACCTAATATCTCAAGATAATAGGTCCCCGCAAAATTTCCTTCATCTACAATAATTATTGTATTAACTAAATCTATTTTATCTTCATCTTGTTGCGACAAAATATTAATAACCTGTCCACTTTTATAATAGGTTATTTCTACATCCCTAATTAGCTTATAGTTTTTCTTGTCTTCTTTTAAATAAAAAATATCATTTCGAATTAAATCATTTATCTTTTCAATATAAACTTCTTTTATTTGGTCCTCTTTACTCTTGTATACTTCTGGAACAAGAAGCTGAGGCTTACTACTATCCTTGGAAATCTTGATTCTATTGCCCTGTATGTCCTCCAAATTTAAATAATCGTTAATATAATGATTGTTTAGTACTGCATAGTTTTTATTTATGTCATTTAATATATCTTCTGGTTTTAAATTATGCATTTCTAAATATGTAGGAGTTAGTTCCATAAGCACTGGGGCATTTATTGCTATTACCTTGTTTTGCTTATCATATAGCTTATAAACAGATTTCACTTTATAACCAGTGGAAACCAATAGCTCTGGGTTATTGTCCAGCTTTTCAATCGTATTAGAATTAAAACCATTACTAGTAAAATATCTATTCAATCCTTTATACTTGTTAATACTCTTCTGGCTTGCCCTAAAGTCCTTAAAATTAGTAATGAATATACTTACAGATAGAGTTACTCCAATCATAAAGGCTATCTTTGCACCCTTTAATATCATATTCCAAATGGGAGTGTACACCTTATTCTTTAATACTTCCGAAAAATTAATACGACGATATATTATGCATGTTGTAGATACAATAAATAGATTTATCAAAATTAAAATAGAGCAAGTAATAAATAAACCAAGAAAATACCTTGGAACTATTACCGATTTGAAGGATAAATATAAAATATGTATTAAAAAAGTCATGAGTAAAACTATTAATTCTAGCTGAAAAAAATCAATAATAGAATCTCTAACCATCTGGAGAATGTTGTAGCCAAGCATTGATTTTACTGCGTTTATCTTGTTCCGTGAAAATGCATAAACAAATATTATTAAAATTGTTACTCCAAGCATTACAATAGAATTCACCAAATTATAGGTGAAAACTTGCTTATAGTCTATTAAGTTTCTTTTAGTACTTTCTATATTAATTCCATCTCTGGACCCAATTTTTTTCAACTTATCAAGAGGCATATCTGTATAAAATAATCCTGTACTATCTATAAATTCATCTTTTGTCATTGAATAATAATTTATAACATCCTTTCTGTTGATAGATACTTGTTTTAAAGCATTGGCCACATTAGTATGATAAACATTATAAACCGTAGTGCTTTCGTCATCTGTAACAGGCATCTTAACTATAGCTAAGCTCAAATTTTCATTTTCCTTTATAAAGCTATCGTAAAAGACTGATAGCTTCTCAGCAGATGCTTCAGAAATTTTATATGCTTCCAATCTGCTATCCACCAAATTATTTAAAATATAAATGTTGTATATGGAATTTCCGAACAAAAAGGAAATAATAAGCATTTGACCTAAAAGAAATATAAACAATAATTTTTTCATGATCTCCTCCTTAAATCAAGGGGCTGTTGCATAACTGACAAAACTGTTGGTTTTGCAGCATCTCTTTACTGTTTATTAAGTATATTTCTTTATTATCTGATGGTTAGCCTATATAGGTGGAGATATATACTTTTTTGCCTATATTGCTTTGTTT
>DGDR01000082.1:0-418 GCA_002385545.1 Clostridium sp. UBA3947 | reverse complement strand
GTATTATATTATCTTCTAAAATAGTCATAGTATGATGATTCGTTGGCATACCAAACTCGAGCTGCTTCTACATAAGCTTCATCATCTTTCCAACCTGAACGATAAGTATTGCCTCCAACTTTTACACTTGCATGAACCTTCCACTTAATGTAGTTGTTAGGTTTTGCATCCCGTATATCTGAATAAACTATTTTATTAGTTTGTCCACCATGATATACTAATTCTCCATTTTCAAGACTCTTGGCATGAACTGTTACTCCAATTAAGAGTGCTGACAGCAAAGCCAAACCAATAATTCTTTTTTTTATTAAAATACCCTCCCCAAAGAGCCGGGACAGTCGAAGGTTTTTTTTTTTTTAATATAACAACCCATTTTTTTTTTTTTTTTTTTTTTTTTTTAAATTTTTTATTCCTCCAC
>DGDR01000226.1 GCA_002385545.1 Clostridium sp. UBA3947 | reverse complement strand
AGATGTGAATCTTTACTTGCAATAACACCTAAGGTTAATCCTCTTAGCTTTATAAAGCCTGTATATATTTTGGCACCCATCCTATTATCAATCTCCAACAAGCTGTCTCTATCTGCAATGGACTCTAATAATTCCTTATATGTAAGCTTTCCATCTATATATAAACTGTCTATTTCATCACTAAGGCTTTCTTCGCCTTGGATAACCTGAAAGCTCGGAAGCTCATAATTGTTATGCGGTAAATATGATAAAACCCTTCTAGCCATTTCAAGGGCTTCTTCCTCTGTTTCTACTACAATTTCAGCACTACCACTTTTTCCTGCTGAGTCACCCTTGGCATAAGCCTTCAAATCTGAATATGTACCACTGACTCTTTCAATTCTTTCAGCAGAGTTAAGAGCCAATTCTCCTTCCCTTGTCATAATTACAACATCACTTATACAGGCTGATAAAGCAGCGGCTCCTACACAAGACCCACAAATTACGGAAATCTGAGGCACCACACCAGTTAGTTTAGCCTGGACATTAAATATAGAGCTATAGTAAGACAAGAGTTGCAAACCCTCCTCCATGTCTCCCCCTACTGAATCCAAAATTTGAATTACTGGGGCCCCCATTTTCAAGGAAAGCTCTAATATGTTTAATATCTTCTCGTAATTTCTCCTATTCATAATTCCGCCACTTTTAGCTATATCCTGACTATACACATATGCTAATCTATTGTTAATGGTACCATAACCAGTTATTACACCAGCTCCCTTGCTCTGAGATAAGGCTCCTATTTCTACAAAGGAGTTATCATCCAGTAAGCTTTCAATTCGTTTCCTAGCTTTAGTTTTTTTATTTTGACCCCCTGCCTCCTCAGAGCTTTCAATTGAGTTTATAATTGCTCTTCTTAAGTTTAACTCTTCAAAGCCCTCCATAAATATCGCCTCCTACTTTCATCTCATAAGTGATACACTTACAATATTAGCACAAGGAAAAATATTTGTACATTTACCAAAGCTTATATTAATACAAATAATTTAACCTTGTATAAGATATCCTATACAAGGTTAAAAATCAGCTGGAAGGATTAAAACAAACCTACAATTGATCCATCCGGTAATATATCCATTTTTTCTGCTGCAGGCACCTTTGGTAAACCTGGCATAGTCATAATATCTCCAGTTAAAACTACAATAAAGCCTGCGCCGTTTGACACCCTTACCTCCTGTACATTTACGATAAAACCATCAGGTCTTCCAAGTAGCTGTGGATTATCCGACAGGGAATACTGAGTTTTAGCCACACAGATAGGCTTTTTATCTAACTTAAGCTGTTCTAAGCTTTCTATCTGCTTTTCTGCATTCTTGCTATATCTTACCTCTGCTGCTCCATAGATTTCCTTTGCAATAATGCTCATTTTTTCTTTAATACTTAACTGTTCATCATATAAATATTTAAAATTAGGAACAGTGTTTTCTACCACATCTAGTACGGCCTCTGCTAAATCTATACCTCCAGCTCCGCCCTTTTCCCATACTTCTGCAAGAGCAACCTTTACTCCTAAGGACTTGCAGAAGTCTTGAATAAATTTGATTTCTTCTTCACTATCAGTGATAAACTTATTTATAGCTACCACTGGAGTAACACCGTACTTTTGAATATTTTCAATCTGCTTTTGTAAATTTTCCACACCTCTAGCCAAAGCCTCTACATCAGGAACATTTAAGTTTTCCTTCAGAACCCCTCCGTGATGTTTTAAGGCTCTAATTGTAGCCACAATAACAACGCAGTTTGGAACTAAGCCACCAAAACGGCATTTAATGTCTAAGAACTTTTCAGCTCCTAAGTCCGCACCAAAGCCTGCTTCTGTTACTACATAGTCTCCAAGCTTTAAGGCCATTTTTGTTGCTATTATACTATTACAGCCATGAGCTATATTAGCAAAAGGCCCTCCATGAATAATAGCTGGTGTATGCTCTAAGGTCTGAACTAGATTAGGCTTTATAGCATCCTTCATTAATAGAGCCATGGCTCCTTCTACCTTCAAGTCTCTACAATATATGGGCTCCCCTTTAGTATTGTAGGCCACAATGATATTAGCAAACCTCTCCTTCAAATCCATTAGGTCCTTAGCCAAGCATAAAATAGCCATAATTTCTGAGGCTACTGTAATCATAAAGCCATCCTCTCTTGGGAATCCGTTTATCCTGCCTCCTAGGCCTACTACCGTTTGTCTTAAGGCTCTATCGTTCATATCCATAACCCTTTTAAAGGTAATTCTTCTCGCGTCAATGTCTAAGGCGTTTCCTTGATGAATATGATTATCTATAGCTGCACATAACAAGTTATTAGCTGAAGTTATAGCATGAAAATCCCCAGTAAAATGTAAGTTTATATCCTCCATAGGTACTACCTGTGAGTAGCCACCACCAGCAGCTCCACCCTTTACACCAAATACTGGACCTAAAGAAGGTTCCCTTAAAGCTATTATTGCATTTTTGCCTAGCCTGCACATCGCTTGTCCAAGCCCAACAGTTACGGTAGATTTCCCTTCCCCTGCAGGAGTAGGATTTATAGCAGTAACTAGTATAAGCTTTCCATCAGGTCTATCCTTCTTTTTCTCTAGCACTTCCAAATTAATTTTACACTTATATTTACCGTATAAATCAATATCATCTTCTGTAAGTCCTATTTTTTCAGCTATATTTATTATTTTTTCCATTGATACACTTTGTGCTATTTCAATATCACTTTTCATAAAGAATTCAACCTCCTTATAGAATAAGGATGACTAACGTCATCCTTAAACTGTAGCATTGTATATCTCTTCAAATTCGTCTGCTTCAAGCTTTTCTTTTTCAAGCAAGGCTTGAGCTACAGCATGAAGTTTATTCATATTTTCATCTAGCAACTTTAGAGCCTTGTTATAGGAATCATCAATGAGCTTCTTGATTTCTCTATCAATAACTGAAGCAACCTCTTCACTGAAGTTTCTTCCTCTACCAATATCTCTACCTAAGAAAACCTCATTATGATCTGTTCCTAAAGCCATAGGTCCTATTTCATCGCTCATACCATATTCCATAACCATCTTTCTAGCTATAGCTGTAGCTCTTTCTATATCGTTTTGAGCTCCAGTACAAATATCCTCTAAGGCTAGTTTTTCTGCAGCCCTACCACCAAGTAAAACTACCATCTGATCTAAAAGGTAGCCCTTTGAAACATGAGTTTTATCATCCTTAGGAAGACTCATGGTATATCCTGCAGCCATTCCTCTTGGAACTATACTTATTTGGTGAACAGGGTCAGCATTTGGTAAAAGCTTTGCTACAATAGCATGACCTGCCTCATGATAGGCAGTAATCTTTTTATCATATTCATGGATAACTCTGCTCTTCTTTTCTGGTCCAGCTATAACTCTAGTTACAGCCTCCTCCAGTTCCTGTTGACCTATTGATTTTTTATTGTTTCTAACTGCAAGCAATGCAGCTTCATTCATTAAATTCTCTAAATCAGCTCCTGTAAAGCCTGACGTACTCTTAGCTAGTACATCTAATCTTATATCCTCCTCAAGCTTCTTGTTTCTTGAGTGAACCTTTAAAATTTCTTCTCTACCTTTAACATCAGGAGCAGCTACAACAATTTGCCTATCAAATCTTCCTGGTCTTAGTAAAGCAGGGTCAAGTATGTCTGGTCTATTAGTTGCTGCTATAATTATTATACCTTCATTTACACCGAAACCATCCATTTCAACTAGTAATTGGTTTAGCGTCTGCTCTCTTTCATCATGTCCTCCGCCTAAACCAGCACCTCTCTGTCTACCAACTGCATCTATTTCATCGATAAATACTATACTAGAAGGATGCTTCTTTGCCTGTTCAAATAAGTCTCTTACTCTTGATGCACCAACACCAACGAACATTTCTACAAAGTCAGAACCAGATATGCTAAAGAAAGGCACTCCTGCTTCTCCGGATACCGCCTTTGCCAACAAGGTCTTACCAGTTCCTGGCGGTCCAACTAAAAGCACACCCTTAGGAATTCTGGCCCCCATATCTGTGTACTTCTTAGGATTCTTTAAGAAATCCACAATTTCAGCCAGTTCAGCCTTTTCCTCATCAGCTCCAGCCACGTCGGCAAAGGTTACTTTCTTTTTATCTGGAGAGGCTATCTTAGCCTTGCTCTTCCCAAAGTTCATTACCCCTCGGCCGCTTCCACCACCTTGGGACTGTTGCATAAATAAAAACCAAAAGGCTACTATCATAACGATTAGTAATATAGTTGGTAGGTATTGTAACCAAAACGGAATGCTTGTTGGCTTTGTATATGTTTCCTGTATATCATTCACATCTGGGTATTCTGCTATTATTTGAAGCAATCTTTCATATGGTACTACTGCCTGATACTTTCTATTGTCTTTAAGTTCACCAGTTACAATCATTCTATCTTCAGAAATCTCCATGGATTTGAGTTTTTGCTCTCTATATGCTTTTTCAAACTCATTAACGGTTAAAGTATTGGAGCTCTTTTTTTCACCGGATATGGCAACTGCTACTATGATTATGACAAATAATGCTACAAGCCAGAGTGTTGCACTAGAAAATTTCTTCAATTCTGGCCCCCCTTTCAATATGCTATTCTACTTGATACTATAAAATTGTATCATATAGGTATTTCCTTTACAATAATTTTATTTCAGCAAATTACCCCTCGCCCTTTAGCTGACTAGCTTAGGGACGCCTTCATCTTAGCTCTATTACTTTTCATATACCTCTTCCTTAAGTATTCCAACAAAAGGTAGATTTCTATACTTTTCAGCGTAATCAAGACCATAGCCTACTAAGAAATGGTCTGGCACTTCAAATCCTTGATACTTTACATCTATATCTACTCTTCTTCTTTCAGGCTTATTTAAAAGACATACTATGTCAATGGAACTGGGCTTTCTAGCTCTTAAGTATTCCAGCAAATACTTTAAGGTAATGCCTGAATCTATAATATCCTCTACAATAAGTACATTTTTCCCTTCAATATCATAATCCAAATCCTTTAATATTCTTACTACACCAGAGGTTTCAGTAGAGCTTCCATAGCTAGAAACAGCCATAAAATCCATGCAGCAAGGTATAGTAATTCTCTTTAGCAAGTCTGACATAAACATTACAGAGCCTTTAAGTACGCCAATAAGAACCAATTCCTGATTTTCATAATCCTTGCTAATCTGAGCTCCAAGCTCAGCAACCTTTTCCTTTATTCTCTCCTCATCAAACAACACTTCTTTTATATCGTTTATCATTTAGTTTTCCCCTTTCTTGATTTTTATTTCTAAAATATATTTGGTGCTTTTGGTAACTATATATTTATTACTAACTCGATAACCTACTATCCAAGCTATATCCTTATCAAAACACACCAGTGGTAATTTACTTCTTTCTTCCTTAGGAATCTTTAAATCTATAAATAAATCCTTTAATTTTTTACTTCCCTTCATCCCGTATGGTGTAAATCTATCACCTTCCTGCCTAGTTCTTATAGAAATATATCTATTAATTTTATCATAATCAAAATACTTTTTATAAGGATCCTCTGTAAAATTCAGCACCTCATCCTTATTCACTATCCTAAGGGATACTTGTATTGCCATCTCACTAATTTCTTTAACTACAAAAGGCTGCGGAGCTTGCTCCTTATCAAAAATAATAAACTCACTGCTAGTCTGATTATTAACTATATCCCCCTTTTTCTTATAAATGTATATTTGTCTATAGACCTTTTCTGCTATAATACATTCTGGCAAACTTATCATTTTTCCTGTATCCATAGAAAAAAGACCTATAATCTCATTAATATGTACTAATTCTATATTGTTTAAGTCTCCCTTAAGTTCACGAAGAGCCCTTCGTATAACCCTAGTTACAATAGCTTCATGCTCCTTTATTAGCTGCTGGTCTAGTCTAACCTTCTCAGCAAGCCTAGAGCAATACTGGACATATTTTTTCTCTGCCACTTCTTCTAAATAGTCCTGATCCTTGCTTATTATTTCTGAAAGTCTATTAATTGTAGTTAGTATATCTTTATTAAAATTTTCCTGTAAATAAGGAATTAACTCTAGTCTAATTTTATTTCTATTATAAATTTTTTCAAAATTACTCTTGTCAATTCTAGGCTTTAAATTGTTAAGCTCACAATATCTTTCTATTTCTTCTCTTGTAAGAATCAATATAGGCCTTATATATATTCCATCTCTAACAGGTCTTATGCCTCTTAAACCCTCCATGCCAGTGCCTCTAATTATTCTCATTAAAATGGTCTCTGCCTGATCATTAAAGTTATGAGCCAAGGCTATTAAATTGGCGCCTAGCTTTTCTTTCAGCTCATTAAAAAAGGCATATCTTGCTTCCCTGCCAGCGGTTTCTGTAGATGTATTGGTAAGCCTAGCTACTTCATTAATATCTATTCTTTTACAAAAAAAATCTATATTAGCCTTTTTACAAAACTCCCTCACATATTCCTCATCTGCATCCGCCTCTGCTCCCCGCAGGCAATGATTCACATGGGCAGCATACAGTTTTAGATTATACCTTTCCTGCAGATTCTTTAATATATGTATCAAACACATTGAATCAGGCCCACCTGAAAGGGCAACTATAACCTTATCGCCATTATGGAGCATATTATTTTGGTCTATAAAATCAATTACCTTTTGCAGCAAAGCTCACACCTCGAATTATCTTACTTTATAGATATCACATACAATAGATTATACCCAACCTATTTAAGATTCTGTCAATATTATAATATATATTTTAAAATTTGTCCCTTAATTCCTAAAATAAGACTCATTTTATGGCTTCTTATGTATTAAAACCATAATAAAGGATGGCTTAACGCCATCCTTTTAACATGTAGAAATCTTTGAAACTATTACCGTCATATCATCCTTAGCCTTGCCATTATTAACCTCTTTAGCCCTATGGATAATATTTTTAGCTATAGTTGATATATCGTTCTCCTCATTATCTTCTAAGTATCCCACAATCCAATTTTCCATTAAATCAGTGTTACCCTCACATTCTAAAACTCCATCGCTAAACATAATTAATATATCTCCATCCATAACCTTTTTTTCGATAACATCAATATCTACCTTGTCCAGAACTCCCATAGGAAGGGTTTTAGAATTTATAATTTCTACCTTTCCAGCTCTTTTAATAAAAGTAGACACAGCTCCTACCTTCATCATAGTTAGCTCACCAGTATAGCTATCAATATTGGCAATGTCTAATGTGGAAAACTTCTCTTCCTCTGAAAACTTCATGGTCATTATAGAGTTAACTGTATTTACAGCAATTTCTCTTGAAAAGCCTGCTGCTGCAAATTTTTCTATTAATTTTACTGCAGCCTCACTCTCACCACTGGCCTCTGGACCAGACCCCATACCATCACTTAAAACTATCATGTAGGTACCATCACTTAGCTTGCCATAGCCATAACTGTCTCCATTAAAGTTCTCTCCATATTTACATTCACTCTCTGCATAGGTTAAAACATTAAACTTTGGAGTCTCCTCAAAGACCACTGTCGTATAATCCTGTTTTTCCTTAAGCTTATCAAAATTAGCTATACTCATACTCAATCCTGTTGTACTATTAATTAGGGGTAGCAACTTGTTATGGAAGAATTCCTTATTGCAGCCATTGCGTAATACTATCTTTACATTAAG
>DGDR01000229.1 GCA_002385545.1 Clostridium sp. UBA3947 | reverse complement strand
TTCAAGAGCTATCTAGCAGCTCTTTGGATAAGACAACCATTATAGACTCCTATTTATCCTTAATTCATGTAAATTTCCCTGTAGATATCACTAACCTTTACTCCAAGATTGAAAATGAATATATGTGCATAGCTTCTAAATCCAGCACCATCGCTAAGGTGGATGTGCCTATTCAATATATTAAGAATCTGATAGATGAAAAACGTCCAACTCTCTTGAATCTAACTGACGGCAACAAAACGGATGGTAACGAAAGCAATTTAAAGTTTGCTATAAACATTCCTGTATATGAGGATAATAATATTTTTAGTCTATTTGTAGCTACAGTAAATCCTCACAGCGTTCTAACAGATGACGACCTAAATATTCTATCAATATCTATGAAGCAGTTTATTACTATACTTTCTAGAATCAAGCATGAGCTGGAGCTACTTGAAATGAGCAGAACCGATAGCCTAACTGGTTTAAGTAACCGTCAGGCTCTGCAGCTAGCTCTAAACGATGAATTCTCTAAGATGAAGGACAAGGCTGGAGATGTAAATTCAGAGTTATCTCTAATGTTTATAGATTTAGATAATTTTAAATACTATAATGATAGCTTTGGTCATAATGTAGGAGATGACCTGCTAAAAATCTTTGCTAAATTCCTAAAGGAATCCTTCAGCACCTCTGACTTCGTAGCCAGATTCGGTGGAGATGAATTTATAATAATTCTTCCAAACACAAATAAGAATACGGCCAAGCTAATAGCAGAAAACATTTTACGTAAAATGTCTGATAAAACAAGTTCCTTCCAGCTGCAGCTCCAGGAGCTTATAGGCAGTCACATTGATATTAGCCCTGATAAGCTGTTGACTTGCTCTATTGGAATATCTAGTATAAGTTCTAAGGACAGGGATGATTTCAGCTTAGATAACCTGCTACGAAATGCAGATAAGGCCATGTATTCAGCGAAAAAATCTGGTAAAAATGCAGTTTATATAATATAAAAGTGGCTGTGGAGCAACCTACAGATTGAACGGTTGTGCCACAGCCACTTTACTTATATTAGACTACACTTCTCACCTTTATATAAAATATACTCCATATGCAAGGCTCTAGTTAACACCACATATAATAATCTTTTATCCAACTCTGAATCACTATAGCTAGTATCATTGCAATCATAAACAATGCTACAATCAAACTCTAGACCCTTGGTCATATAAGAGGGTATTATTAGCTTATCTAAATCAATCTTCTTGTCTTTATCGCTGAGCAGCTTCCACTTATTAGCGCTCTTCTTAAGTAGCTTTTGCAACTCCTTACACTGACTATAGGTCTTGCAAATTATTGCTACATTTTTCTTGCCTGCCCTTTCTGCCTCCTCTACAATACCATCTATTATAGCTACCACTTCTTTATTCTTTTCATACTGTATTATTTGAGGCTCCATTCCATGCCTCAATACTGGTTTAGCAGGCTCTAAGCTATTCTTCTGCTGTCTCAAGACCCTATTGGCAAAGCTTACTATCTCCACAGTAGATCTGTAGCTTTGAGTAAGTGGAGTATAGTATATATCCTCTTGAAGAACCTCCTGAATCAACTTTTGCCAATCATCTATCCCCTTATAATAATATATACTTTGACCAGTGTCTCCTACTATTGTCATAGAGGATCCTAAGACCATATCCCTCATAACAAATAACTCAAAGGGGCTGTAATCCTGAGCCTCATCTATAACTATATGCTGAAATTTATACTTTTCTCGTATACCATTAATTTTAAATTTAAGATATAGCAAGGCCGCTAAATCATCACTATCAATTATACCATTATGAAAATTATCATTAAGCTCCTTAATCATAAATTTAGCAAGCTTTTCTGGTATCTTTCCTCCAGTAATCATTTCAAAAATAAATTCATCATTAAATAGGTTTAAGTACAATCTAACAATATCATCCTGTTGCCAGTCTACCAAGTAATTATTTATAGCTTCCTTTGCCTTATCCTGCAATACGCTCTTTTTATTATCTCTTTCATCATATAAAGCTGTGAGCAATTTTCGTCTTTCAGGACTATCCTCCATAGAATTTCTTATAGCTGCTATTTCACTTGCATAGTAAGCATCAATTTCCTCACTTATGTTAGCCAATTTGCCCTTTAGCCTTTCCATTAAGTACTTTTTAATTTCCTGCTTTCTTTTATTTGGAGGAGTATGGCATAGATCCTTTAAATATAATCTTTTTATTTCTTTCCCCTTAAACAATGTATATTTATCCACTACAATATCGCCATAATCTATACCTGAAGTCTCTATATATTTAGCATAGCGATCCAGAATAGTTTTAAACACCATACTTCCCTTTACCTTACTGCTATTTGTTATATATTTAGTGACTTCCTCTTGAGAATTTTCTATAATATAGGCTAGCTTTTTATCCTTTGGATAAAGCTTATAGGAGACATTTAGGATTTCCATAGCTAGCTCCTCAAAGGTTTTTTGCTTTACATCCTCTACCCCTAAATTAGGTAGTATATCAGAAATATAATCCAAAAACAGCTTGTTAGGCACTACTACAAAGACATCCTGTCCCTTCGTCTTTTGTCTATACTTATATAGTAAGTAGGCTAACCTATGTAAGGCTACTGTAGTCTTTCCTGAACCAGCGGATCCTTGTACAATCAGAGTCTTCCCCTTCTCAGCCCTAATAATTTCGTTTTGCTCTTTTTGAATAGTTGCTACTATATCCTTTAGCTTACCCTTAACAGATTCCTCTAGGTTAATTCTAAGAAATTCATCGGTTAGAACCCCTTCACTGCTTTCCCCATTTGTCTTTAATATAATTTCATTAATCCCCTCGTCAAAGGCATTGATTAACTGTCCATCTCTTATAAGAAGCTTTCTTTTTAGCAATAACTCTCCTTCAATCTCCCCCATGGGTGCCTCATAAGAAGTCTTCCCTGAGGTACCACTATAGTACAAATCTGCTATAGGAGCTCTCCAATCCACTACCTTCTCATCTCCAGTAGCTTCATCCATCAGACCAATTTTCCCAATATAAAAGCTATCCAAAGGTCCTCTAGTTTCTTGAAAATCTATTCTAGCAAAATAGGGTTGAGGCTTAACCTCCCTATAACCATTCAATATGCTACTACTAATATGCTGCTGATTAATGGCCGTTTCCAACTCATGACTATAGGCGCCGCCAGACTCCTTTCTTAGCATAGCCACTTTTCTTTCTAATTGCTCATGTTCTTCTTCCTTGTTTTTAATTTTTCTTTCAAGCCATGCATTGGTCTCCTTCAAATTATTGACCTCGTATTGAAAATCTTCATCCCTGATAGCCACATTTCTTCACCTCCATATGTAACTCTCTAATTATACTATAAATAACAATAGTAGCAAAATGGAAAATGCTACTGCTCTTTAGAAAGCAGAGAGCAGAAGTCAGAGGTCATATGTCATATGTCGGATGTCGGAACTAAGATATAAGACATCTGGAACCTGATATCATATGCATTATACATAATTTATGAAATATATAATTTCCTATAGAGTAAAAAAGTGTCCCGAGCTTATGGAGATTATATGACCAGTCAAAGATTGAGGACAACATTACCAGTATATATACTGACCAATGTTGACAAACTTTACTTATGTGAGATAATCTTTATCTAGGAGAGTGAAATATGAAAGCTGAATTATTAGAAATAGTAGTATCCACAAGAACTGACCCTGCAGGCTTATTAATTCCTACCCTAATATTTATGAATGAAGGAATTGAAGGTCCTACAGCCTACTATGTTGATAGAGTTATAAGACGGGACAATGAAAAAATTGATGGTATAGATACAATAGCCTATACTTGCCTAGTAGAAGTAAATTCTATAAAAGAGACCTGGTACATAAGGTATTATCCCTCTGAGGATAAATGGTATTTATATAGAAAATTGCAACCGCACTTTTAGATGTCGGAGGTCAGAAGTCGGAAATGGGAGGTCAGAACTATCTAACATCTAAAAGCTGCTAAGCAGCTTTTTTATATCCTCCTGTATACATCAGCAATTCTTTAGGTCAAAAAACAAAAGGCAAAGATATAGATTATGCTCTAATCCATATCTTTGCCTTTTATTTTACTTTAGAAAGACCTCTACATTTATACCGGCCATAGATGTAAATCAATGCTATCAAGCTCTTAATCTAACTTTTATTATAATACCCCTCTTTCAAAAAGTTCCTTTGTTGCTTCCCTATATTGATCAGCTCCAGGATTTGGAGGAAGTAAATTAATTGGTGTTTGAGCTGCCTCTGCTTCAGCAAACTTAACACTATCTTTAATGGTGGTTTTTAGCAACATTTTTGAGCCAAATTCATCATCTTCCAGCATCTTCTTATATTCTCTAGCCATTTTTGTTCTATCTTTAACCTTAGATAAAAGCACAGCTTTTATGTTATTGTCTATGCATAGCTTGTCCGCAATATCTTGCCATAAAAATTCAAAAAGTTCAATTCCTTTATAAGCCCCCATACCCACATCGCTCATTAATATTATGGAGTCAGAAACTATAAACACATTTTGATTTATTACATTCATGCTTGGGTTTGTGTCAAAAATTATGTAATCATATTGCTGAAAATATTCTTTATTTTTATTAAAGTATCTTTTTAATACAAATTCTCTTGCTGGCGTTGTTACCATTTTCATTTCTGAACCAGTTAATAAAATGGTACTACCTATAATCCTCAAATTATCAATAAAGGTGTCTTGTACGATTTCCTCCAAAGGGATGTCATCATGTTCAAAAATATTTTTTATACTAAGATAGCCTGCTGCTGTTTCATCCTTCCTCATATAAGAAGTAGTATTTGCTTGGGGATCCGCATCAATAAGTAAAACTTTTTTATTATACTCTGAAGCTAATATACTAGCTAAAGTTACAGCAGTAGTGGTCTTTCCCACGCCCCCCTTTAGGGTTGCAATACTAATTATTTTCATATTCCCCACCTAACCTTTCACCTATTAAATAAATTATACCATTTTACAGATTCTATTAAAAGTCATATTTTGTATCATGATGTATAAACTTGACATATCACCTTTGATTATGCAGCATTATTTAAAATTTTATCTGTATTATAGTCACCGTATTACAACGTTTTCATCCTTCACTAGCTTTTTTTATCAAAAGTATGTTATAATGTTTTTAATTGTATAATATAATTTAACATCTTTGAAAATATTGAATATTTATCATTTTTTTGTTCATATTTAAGATAATAGTTGTAATTAACTATCTGCCTATATAATCTATACAGGGAGGTGTAGCCTAATTGTCTAAGAAACTACTGCCTTTGCTTCTTTCTTTTCTATTTATATTTTGCTCTAGCACATCAGTTTTTGCTGCTTATTCACCACAGGACACTATCGCTGAAAACAAGGCAAAATATAATGAATTAAACTCAAAGATTCTAGAAATAAGCAAAGAAGTATCTAAGCTTAACCAAGAAATAGATAAGCTTAAAGCTGATATAAGCAAAAATGAATTAGATATTGCAAATACTGAAAAGGAAATTAAAAGTAAGGAAGATGAATTAAATAAGCTAAATGAAGAATTAAAAAAGACTCAAGAAATTGCAGATAAAAGACTAAAGGCTTTGTATAAGAACTCTTATAACAAAAGTACTTTAACTCTAATTCTTACTGCCAATGGCTTTTCTGATCTTCTATCAAAGTTAGAAGCTACCCAAAAGCTTGCAGAACTTGATAAGGAGCTTCTTGCAGATTTGCAAAAGTCAAAGGATGTAGTTAGCAAAAGCATGAATGAGCTAACAAATAAAAAGCAAGAATTAGAAAATCTTAAGAGTAAGAACCAAGCAAGTCTTACAGAGATAAATACTAAGAAGGCAAGTTTAGAAAGCCTAATGGTTCAGTTTAATCAAGAAAAGGAAGCGGCAGCAGCTTTAATAGCTGAAAACGAAGAAAAGCTAATTGCCCATTCCATTTCAGTTATCGATTCTAATACTACAAATATTGAAGATGTGAAAGGTGCTGTTGCAACCTTAAAGAGCTTAGCTCCACAGCTTAGCACCAAGTCTGTAAAGGATAAGGCTGAAAAATATATTTCTATTGGAAATGAAAAAGTTGCAGCCCTAATTTTAGCTCAAAAAAATAGTTCTCATAACCCTTCTTTAGATCGTGGTCCTTCTTCATATAAGGCTACCTATGAAATGACTGCTACCGCCTATAGCGGTGGAGGGCTGACAGCTATGGGTATAAAGGTTGTGAGAGACCCAGATGGCCTAAGTACTATCGCAGTAGATCCAAGGGTTATCCCACTAGGTACAAAGGTATACATACCTGGTTATGGTTACGCTATAGCGGCAGATACTGGTGGTGCCATAAAGGGGTACAAAATAGATTTATACTTAAATACTGAAGCAGAATGTTATCGATGGGGTGTCCGAACTGTTACTCTACATGTAGTTGCTTACCCTGGTGAGTGGTAGGCTCTGGAGGTATCACCATGCCCGTTTTTCGTTTAACCGATGAGTTAATTTTTCCCCATCCTTCCCTAGCCAATAAGGATGGACTTTTAGCTGCTTATGGTGACCTGTCTCCTCAGAGGTTACTGTTAGCCTACTGCAATGGTATCTTTCCTTGGTATTCTGAAGGTGATCCTATACTTTGGTGGTCGCCAGATCCAAGATTTATATTATATCCTAAAGACATAAGGATTTCCCATTCTATGAGGAAGATTTTGAAAAAAAATCTCTTCAAAATAACCTACGATACCTGCTTTAGGGATGTAATAACAAATTGTGCTAATATAAGAAAGGACACTACAGGCACTTGGATTACAGACGAAATGATAGAAGCCTACTATAGGCTTCATAAACTAAACTTTGCCCATAGTGTTGAGGCTTGGTATGAAGACAAGCTAGTAGGTGGTCTATATGGATTAATCATTGGAAAATGCTTCTTTGGTGAATCAATGTTTTCTTTAATGAGTAATGCCTCAAAGGCAGCCTTTATAACCCTTTGTGAGCAGCTAAAAAAGGACGGCTTTCTTTTTATAGACTGTCAAGTGTATACCAAGCATCTAGAAAGCCTAGGCGCTGTAATGATTAGTCGTGATGAATATTTAAAGCTTTTAAAGCAGGGAATATACTAGTAAAAAGCTATTCTGCAGCTTTTAGAAGTCAAATACCTGAGGTCAAAATTTAAGAATAATTTTCTATACAATAAAAAGCGCATTAGCGCTTTTTTTAGTATCAGTTAGCAAAATTTGAAATACATACTTACCGCTTATCCGCAAATAATATTAATAGAATTTTTTAAAATCCATCATAGATAGGAGATAGGAAATATGGCTAAAAATAAAAATAAGGCAGAAAATCAAATGTCTAACAAGGCTCCTAGTAGCAATAAGGCAAATAGCCAAAGCGTAAAAACCTTAGAGAGCCAAACTCTTCAGACAAAGAGATATAAGGAGGATAGAAGTTAGAGATTGAATGTTGGATGTGTTTGTGGAATTGATGATTTTGTGAGTTATTATAAAATAAAAGAACCGGGCTTTTCCTGGGGTGGATTGGAAAAGACCCGGTTCTTTGTCCTTTTATGCTTAGCATGCTCTGCTGAGTTTTGCTCTAATGGTTCCTCAGTTAACCTGCAATTTCGAACTGGCTATTATACATATTAGCATATACGCCGCCCTTTGCTAGTAGTTCTTCATGCTTACCTTGCTCTACAATATCTCCATGATTCATAACTAATATTAAATCTGCATCTCGTATAGTTGAAAGTCTATGAGCAATTATGAAGCTAGTTCTACCTTTCATCAAATTCTCCATAGCCTTTTGAATTTGAACTTCGGTACGAGTATCAACAGAGCTTGTAGCCTCGTCTAATATAAGGATTTTTGGATCTGCTAATATAGCCCTTGCTATTGTTAAAAGCTGCTTCTGTCCCTGAGATATATTAGTAGCATCTTCATTTAGCACCATCTTGTATCCATTAGGAAGACTGTGTACAAAGCTATCTACATGGGCAGCCTTTGCCGCCTTAATAACCTCATCATCGGTGGTATCCAGCCTTCCGTATCGGATATTTTCCATAATAGTATCATTGTATAGCCAAGTATCCTGCAGAACCATACCAAACATGGAACGTAGATCTCCACGGGTAAACTCTCTTATATCGTGACCATCTATTAATATTGCTCCTTCATTTACATCGTAGAAACGCATCAAAAGCTTAACTATAGTAGTCTTACCGGCACCAGTAGGTCCAACGATAGCAATTCTCTGTCCTGGAGTAAAGCTTGCAGAAAAGTCATTTATAATAATCTTTTCTGGATTGTAGCCAAAATGAACATTTTTAAATTCTACTCTGCCTTCAACCTTTTCTAGTTTAATTGGCTTATCAGTGTCTGGCTCTTCCTCTTTCTCCGCTAAGAATTCAAATACTCTTTCTGCTGAAGCAGCAGTTTGCTGTAGTATATTTGATATATTGGCTATCTGTGAGATTGGTTGATTAAACTGACGTACATACTGCATAAAGGCTTGAACGTCTCCCACAGCTATAGCTCCTTGAGCTGCTAAATAGCCTCCTAAAATACATATAGCTACATAGCCTAGGTTACCCACAAAAACCATTAAAGGCATCATTATACTGGTTAAAAATTGTGATTTCCAAGCTGCTCCATACAACTGTCCATTTAGCTTTTCAAACTTTTCAATACTTTTCTTTTCCCCATTGAAGGCCTTCATTACTAAATGGCCTCCATACATTTCCTCTACATGACCATTTACATTTCCTAAATAATCCTGCTGTTGCTTAAAATACTTTTGTGAACGTGAAGCTATAACAACAATAAGCATAGTGGATAAAGGTAGCATCAGTACTGTTACTAAGGTCATCTTCCAGCTGATAGTGAGCATCATTATAAAGACACCTATTACAGTAGTTATTGATGTTATAATTTGCCCTAAGCTTTGATTAAGGGTTTGGCTTAAGGTATCAACATCGTTTGTTATACGGGACAGTACCTCTCCGTGGTTAGTGTTATCATAGTATTTCAATGGTAACCTATTAATCTTTTCAGAAAGCTCCTTTCTAAGATTATAGCTAACCTTCATTGAGACACCTGACATTATCCAGCCTTGTATATATGCAAACAAGGAACTAGCTAAATATATGGCAAGAACCTTCAGCATAGTATTCCTAATATATGTGAAATCAATAGCTCCAGTACCTTGAATCTTGGCTATTATACCTCTGAAAATCTCTGTAGTAACATTACCTAATATCTTAGGTCCAGCTACAGCAAGAGCTGCGCTAGATGCTGCAAATAGTACTACTATGAGTATAGCTATTTTATATACTCCTAAATAGTCCATTAGCTTCTTCATAGTTCCCTTAAAATCTCGGGCCTTCTCTCCGCCGGCCATCATAGCGCCAGGTCCATGGCCAAAGCCACCTGGTTTCTTTGCATGCTTCATTTTTGCCCTGCTATTATGCTCACTCATGCTAATTCCTCCTTTGAAAGCTGTGATAAAGCAATTTCCTTATAGGTCTCACAATTCTCCATAAGTTCCTTATGAGTACCTATTCCAACTACTTTACCTTCATCTAGTACTATTATCTGCTCTGCATTCTTTATTGTTGAAATACGCTGGGCAACAATTATTATAGTGCTAGAGGCTATGTTTTCCTTTAAAGCCTTTCTTAAGGCCGAATCTGTTTTAAAGTCTAAAGCAGAAAAGCTATCATCAAATATGAATATTTCTGGTTTCTTTGCTAAGGCTCGAGCAATGGATAACCTTTGCTTTTGTCCTCCTGAAAGGTTGCTTCCTCCTTGGGAAACTTCCGTATTAAAGCCTTCTTCCTTTTTCTTGATAAATTCAGATGCCTGGGCTATGTCTGCTGCTAGAGCTATCTCTTCTTCTGATGCATTTTCATCTCCATATCTTATATTTGAGTCAATAGTACCACTAAATAGGAAGCCCTTTTGAGGCACATAACCTATTTTTTCTCTAAGGTCATGAGTAGTTACATCTCTAACATCTACACCGTCTACTAGGACCTGACCTTCTGTTACATCATAAAAACGAGGTATTAAATTAACCAATGTTGTTTTTCCTGAACCAGTAGAACCAATAATAGCGGTAGTCTGTCCCGGAAGAGCAGTAAAGCTTATATTCTTTATTACATCCTCCTCCGCTTCAGGATATCTGAAGGAAACATTCCTGAATTCTACAACGGCCTTTTTGCCTTCATCAAATTTCTTCGCAGCCTTAGGCTCCTTGATTACTTCCTCTGTTTCTAAAACCTCTGACACACGCTGTGCTGCTACAGAAGCTCTAGGAATCATAATAAACATCATAGACATCATCAAGAAGGCTATCATAATTTGGATAGCATACTGCATAAAGGCCATCATATCCCCTACCTGCATAGAAGACTGTTCAATTTCATGGGCTCCTACCCAAACTATAAGTAAGGAAACTCCATTCATAATCAAGGTCATAACTGGCATCATTACTACCATTACCCTGTTTACAAAAAGGCTGTTTTTAGTTACATCGCTATTTGCCTTATCAAAACGCTTTTCCTCAAATCTTTCAGTATTAAAGGCTCTGATTACCATGATACCAGATAGATTTTCCCTAGCCACTAGATTTAATTTATCAATAAGCTTCTGAATAGCCTTAAACTTAGGAAGGGCTATTATGATTACAGTTACTATTAACACCAATAGTAATACCACTGCCAGTGCAATAATCCATGACATGGAGGAACTCTTTCCTATGGCTCTTATAACTCCTCCTACACCTATAATTGGGGCGTAGAATACCATTCTTATCATGATAACAATAAACATTTGAATCTGAGTAATATCATTTGTTGTTCTTGTGATAAGTGAAGCAGTAGAGAATTTATCCATTTCAGTATTTGAGAATCTCTGAACCTTTTTGAACACTTCACTTCTTATATCCCTTGCAAAGCCTGCTGCGGTCTTTGAAGAGAAAAAGCCTACTACAACTATAGCAACAGCGCTTAATAGAGATATTAAGAGCATGTATATTCCCATTTTAAATATATATCTATTTTGAACTTTGTCTGTATCCATGCCCAGTATCTTGTACTCAACTCTAACTACCTGTGCAGCTGCTTGAACTATAGCATTCTCACCTAAAGCAGTGTATTGCTTTGTCTCCTCATGGGATTCAGCTACTCTTTCATCCTGAGGCTTTTGCCCTATCATAGCAAACACATCCGTTGTTGCAGGATACTTGGTTCCTTGGAAATCTAATTCCTTACCTGCTTTAATGGCCATGGCCTGCTTTTGCTCAATCGAGAAGGTCGTAAGTAAGGCCCTGCCCATCACTGGATTCATTTCCTCTATAACTTGTTTATTTTTCTTTTTTAATACATAGACACTTTCCTGCGAAAGTATAGGATACTTCTTTAAGTACTCATTGTAATCAGAACTAGTCTTATCAATCCTTGTATAATTATCTGAAACTAGCTTCTTTTCTTCCTCCGTCATAAATAGAAGTGCTTTATTCATTCTTCCTTCTGTCAAGGCTTCTGGCACTGCATCCTCTATACCACCTTGCTGCAAACCTACGTTAACTATATTTGACATATAATCTGGCAAGGCCAAGTCACACATAGCTTGCACAAATAGCAATAAGATTGCACCTATAATGAATCCTATAAAAGGCTTTACATACTTTGCTAACCTATACATCTGTCATCTACTCCTTTATTATTATTTGTCTTGCTCATTTCTCTCCAACACCTTTTCTAATATTGATAAGCCACGAAGTATTTCATCCAATTCCTTTTCACTAGCATTCCCTAGTATGTCTTCAAGCTTTTTTTCAGCATATTTATAATGCTCCATGACTTCCTCTTCAGTCTTTTTAGTTATGCTAACATAAACAATACGTCTGTCCTCATCACTTCTTGTTCTTTCCACTAGGCCTTGCTTTTCTAGTCTATCGATGATACCAGATACAGTACTGTTTGATAGCTGAAGCTGTTCACTTAAGTCACTAACTTTCATTTTTTTATTTCTTGCAAGAACACCTATTAGCATACCTTGAGGAGCGGTAAGATTTACTTCCTGAAACTTACATGTTAAATCACGCTTTATGGCATGCATAATTTTATGTATTGTCCTTGCCACAATAATTCCCTTATTATTTTCTTCCAATAGTTCCTCACCTTCTTAGTAAAATTACTGAATTATACAGTTTTATAATTATTTCGCACACTTATATTTCGTATACATATATTTCGCATACGAAATAACCGGCACTTATATATTCTACTCTTTTATTTATCTATGTCAATATTTTTTATTTTTCCAAAGGCAAATATGCCCCATATTCTAAGAAAAAAATAAAAGCTTAAAGTTTCTCTTAACCTTAGCTTTATAGCCTAACTAGGCTATGCAATGAGGCATTATAACTAGCCTCTTCCCTTAGATTATAACTTCTTATGGTCACCTTATTTATACTGCAATCATATATTGAAATTGCAAGAGATTTTCTGTCTTACTAATTAACTTAAAATTTTTAAAAAGGTGGGAGACTTATGGAAAAGGCATATGATTGCTACGGAAATGTTCAAGGCTACGTAAAGAAGAATAAAATCTATGACAAAAACCATTGTCATATAGGATATTTTGAAGACTGCATAATCTACGACAACTGTTGTCATCCTCTAGCCTTCCTAAACTGTGGAGTAGTATATACCATGGATGGTACACCCATAGGCTATTATGATGATGATTTTAGACTCTATAGCACTGATGGAAGATTTTTAGGCTACGGTAACTTCGGTTGGAGTGGGCTCCTTGGGGCAGTTTTAATCCTTGGCTTGCTAGGTGGTGGCTTTGGTTTTGGTTATGGATACGGCCTTGGTCGTGGTTTAAGCTACGGTTTTGGAGGCTGGTGGTGGTAAAGCTTATTTCATCACTAGCAGTTGATCAAAAATCTTCTCTGCAGCTTTTAAAAATCAATTTTCAAGGATAATTTTACAAAGTGCTAAAATGTAAATTTTTATTTAAAAACTATTAACTTCACTTTCCATGTAACACAGATAGCAATATAGGTCAATCCAGAACTATATAATTTAAAAATTTAACACACTATAAAAGCAATGGAGTTTTTGTCACTGTAGGCAGTAATCAAATATCTCCATTGCTTTTTAATATTCATTATTGTTCTATACTTGTTAAGTATTTAATTGACATACTATACTTGTTAAGCCTCATTCATAATCTTCGCTAAATCATCTATATCCTTCATAGAAAGCTTAGATATATTCTCCTTAGTGTCTAAGACTAAACTTGGATCCTCCTTTGCCAACAGCTTTGATACCATTTTGCTTATAAGTCTTTCCCAAAAGCTCATTTCCTTAAATTTAAGCTCACCACCAAAGCTTTTATTAGCCAATGAACAGTCTAGCAATTCTTTAGGGAAGGCAGTGGCTAGCTGCTTTTCCGCTTCCTTTTCAATCATGCAGCATATAAAAAGAGCAATCTTTTTAGCAAGTAACTCCTTAAGATTATTATTACAAAATTCTAAAATTTCCTTTTGAATTCTGCCAGCATATATGGAACCACCAATAATGACCTTATCATACTTAGAAAGGTCTAAATCTTCGGTTTCCTTAACATTAATCAAAACAACTTGTCCATCGAACTTACTTGATAATATCTCTGCACATCGCTTAACAGAGCCATGCTTAGTAGCATATACAATTAATGTACACATAATAATCTACCTTTCATATAACTTGCTGGATATAGTACCTCATGTCCTTTGAAACCAGCCCTTTACAAAAGACTTTATCAAGCAGTTTATTAATCCTTTTTCTCCTTTTCTCTCAACCTTGACATTCTAGAATACAAGGCAGTATATTTAAATTCATGCTTCTTAGTAGTTTTATTTTTAGCCATTCGTTCCATATTCTCAGTAAGAACAACCTCCAACTCATCTTCTGGAAGAGGAGGAGAGTATAAAAATCCTTGCACACTATCACATAGCATTTCCTTTAATATATCTAATTGCTCCTTTTTTTCAACACCTTCTGCTATTACTTCAAGGCCCAGATTATGAGCCATTTGGATGATACCTTCACAGATATCCCTGTTCTTGCTAACGTTCATCAAATCTACTATAAAGGATCTATCTATCTTTAATCTATTCAAAGGAATTTTTCTCAAATAATTTAGAGAGGAATAACCTGTACCAAAATCATCTAGAGCTACTTTAACTCCTTTTTTCTTTAATTTCCCTAATATTTGCACATTAGTATCTAAAGACTTCATAAGCACCGTTTCTGTTAACTCAAGTTCCAAATATTTTGGCTCAAGGCCTACTTCATCCAAAACTCTTTCTACCATATCAGTGAAATTATTATGCTGAAGCTGGATAGAAGAAATGTTTACACCAATACAACCATATTGGTAGCCCTTTTTCCTAAGCTCTAAATTCTTCTCACAAGCCTTTCTTAAAACCCATTCACCGATTTCAACTATAATTCCACTTTCCTCAGCAATTGGTATAAACTCATTAGGATAAACTTCCCCTAATACTTTACTTTGTAATCTTAGCAAGGCTTCTAATCCAATGATAGCACCTGTTTTTATGTCATATTGAGGCTGATAATATAATCTTAATTCATTATTCTTAATAGCATTTCTAAGGATACCCTGAATAACAGTTTTTCTCTCCAAGGTATGTAGCATATATTGATTGAAAAATACATACTTATTTTTACCTGACTCCTTGGCCTTATACATTGCCGCATCTGCATTCTTTAATAACACATTGGGATCCGTACTATCCTTAGGAAAGGTTGCAATTCCAATACTGGCAGATACATAAACCTGCTTATCATTTATATCATACATATTGTCTAAGACCTGTAAAGCATTCTCTGCACATTTAATTATTTCACTTTCGCTATTTATACCTCTTAACAGGATTAAAAACTCATCTCCGCCTAGTCTACAAGCAATGTCCTGCTCTCTTAACACCTTCCTAAGCTTTTCAGCTATCTGCCTTAACAATTCATCCCCATAATTATGACCTAATGTATCATTCACATTTTTAAAATTATCCAAATCAATAAACAATATTGCCCCAGATGTATTATTCTTCAAGGCCTTATTGATTTCTTCCTTTAACATCTCAGTAAACTGTGTCCTATTGGGCAACTTAGTAAGAACATCATAATAAGCCAAAAAGCTAACCTGTTCCTCCATATTCTTCATCTCAGTTATATCCGAAATGCTTCCAGAAAAGGTAAGCAAATTGCCCTTTTTATCCTTTTCCACCTTGGCCTTTGCTAGAATCCACCTATAATTATTATCACTGGTCCGAATTCTAAATTCACCTTTGTAAATATCTATTTCACCAGCAATACATCTATCAACATCATTCATTATTTTTTCCTTATCATCAGGATGAATATTACATTTAAGAATAGCGTCAAAATTGCACATCTCTTCAGGGGGAACCCCCATTATATCATACCATTTCCCAGCGGCATAAAACTTATTTTTTTCGAAGTTATATTCCCAAAGAGCATCCTCAGCATTATTTAATGCTTTAGAATATCTATCATAGGCCTCAGTAATATTCACCAATTCTAAATCTTTGCTCTTAAGAAGCTTTCTATGCCTTGCTTCAACAATAATGATGAAGATAATAAAAACTATTCCAATAAATATATATCCTATTATATTAGAAATATTCTTTGAATCGTTGACAGTTCCAAATAATGATTTATATACTAATTCATATATATTATTTTGCTGAATGAAACTTCCAAGGACTACAATAGCAGCTATAGTAAAAATATAAACTATATATTTTAATCTGCTCTCTTTCAATAGCCCTACCTCCTTCTAACGATTTACGCACGTCCTATGAACTTACACACTCTAATAATCCGTCTTCTTTTCGATATATCAGCATCATCCCTAACCATTCATAATTATGTATCATCTATGTCAACATCATATCCACACCATGTCCACAATCAAACCATAATCAAGCCACATTTGGATTTATGTCAATATAGTAGACACAAAAACTCAAATTTTTATGCAGTTTTTCTTAAAGCATCTTCAAGCTGTTGAGGAGTCATATAACCAATACTGCTATGAAGCCTTTTTCTGTTGTACCAGGATTCTATATATTCAAATATAGCTAGCCTTGCAGCATCAA
>DGDR01000216.1 GCA_002385545.1 Clostridium sp. UBA3947 | reverse complement strand
TTCATAAACTTTTTACAGTACCAATTACGTTGTGTTAATTTGAGCAAACATACTTTTAGAAATAATAAATTTTTGTCCAACTACTAGGTCCTTTATATCAGTGAATCGATTCACAACTTGTGGTCATTTTAGCATATATTACCTTATTATTCAACTATTAGTTAGTGCTTTTATACATAATTTTTCCGAATTTTTGTAGCATAAGCTAAATTATTCTTCAATAACCAGCCCTTCCACATGCCTCTTGCTCATAAGATGCTTCTTTTTTCTGTTCTCCTTGCTTTCAAATATAATATCAAAGTTATAATCCTCAGGATAGAGTTCCTTGCTGTCTATATAGAGGGATAGTCTCTTATGGTTAATCTTGAACTTTTTCCTCATTACCATAACAGTAACCTCACCCTTGCTGTTTTCTGGCTCACATACTATACCAGTTCTATCCATGGTACTTATATAAACACAATCTCCTACCTTGAATTTAGGCTTTGCCTTCAGCTTTTCGGCCTTCGACTCCATTTTTATATTTTCCTTCAGCCTTTCTAGCTGCTCATTATGATGCTCTTTCATTGCTTCCTCCAACAGAGGGCTTTCTTTCTTGTCCTCTGCTAGCAAACCATCATATTTCTTTTCTTCCTTGTAGGTAATCCTATGAGCCTTTTCTATAAGCTCCTTTTTCATTCCAAGACGGAGGGCTATTAGGAAAGCATTACTCTCTCCTGCTTTTCCTACTACTAACCTGTATAAGGGCTTCAGGGTATTTATATCAAACTCCATACAGCCATTTTTAAAACCAGGAGTTTGGGCGGCAAATTCCTTTATTTCACTGTAATGGGTAGTAGCCAGCATCACTACTCCTTTAGAGTATAGCTCCTCCAGCACTGCCACTGCTATACCCATGCCCTCTCCAGGGTCGGTACCTGCTCCAAGTTCATCTAGGATAACCAACGAATGCTTATCTGCGCAATTAAGGATATTTATAATATTCTTAATATGAGAGGAAAAGGTGCTAAGGCTCTGCTCAATACTCTGCCCGTCGCCAATGTCTGCTAGGATATCAGCAAAGATTGCAAAGCTGCTCCCCTCCTTTACTGGCACATGCAGACCGCATTGAACCATTATGGTAAGGAGTCCTACAGTTTTCAGTACAACGGTTTTACCACCAGTGTTTGGCCCTGTAATCACTAAGCTTCTATAATCATCTCCTATAGTTAAATTTAAAGGTACTGCCTCTTTGCCTAATAGAGGATGTCTTCCTTCAACAATCCTTATAAAATTATCGGTATTTATCTCTGCCATGTTTCCCTCTATATACCTGCTGTATTTTCCCTTGGCAATTAGGAAATCATAAAGGGCCATAGTCTCTATATTTATAGATATTTCTCTACTATAAGCCTCTAGTTCAGAGGTAAGACAGCATAAAATTCTAAACACTTCATTCTCTTCTTCTATTTTGCATAGCTTTAGTTCGTCATGAAGCTTTTTGACTTCCTCTGGCTCTATAAACACCGTAGAGCCGCTAGCAGAGCTATCTAGGATGCTACCAGCCACATTATTTTTGTACTGACTTTTTATAGGAATAACAAACCTACCATTTCGGATGCTTATAACTGAGTCTTGAATAAAGTTTTTATATTTAGGATTCTTCATAGCCGCTTCAACCTTTACCCTGATTCTTTCCTCAATTATATTAATCCTCTTTCTCAGCTTAGATAACTGAGCGCTAGCCTTATCATCTACCTGTCCCCTAACAATACACCTTTCTATCTCCTGAACTAAATCCTCCAGCTCAAAAATAGAGGCAGCATAGGAAGAAATATTAGGCGCTATATACTGAAAATCTTCCCTTACCATAAAGCTCTTAAGCTTACTACAATCCTTTAAAAAGCCTAAGATAGCCTCCAGTTCCTCAGGCTGCAAAGCATCAGTTTTCCCAAGCTTTTCCCTTATCTTATCTATACCTGTTAAGCTGTTCAAGGGAATGCTGGAGCTTCTGTCTACTATATTTCTTGCTTCAGTGGTTTCTAGTAGCCATTGTTCTATTTTCCTCTTATCCAAGGAAGGCTCTAGCTTTTCTATAGCTTTCTTCGCCATATCTGAAAGGGCATATCCTTTCAATTCAGTCTTAATCTTTTCAAATTCTAATATTTCCAATGTATTTTGATTCAACTCTAATTCCTCCTAAAAATATACTTTCTTTAATTTCAAAAACTAAACTTCTTGCCTTTAAAACTAAATCCCACATAAACACCTCTCCTTTCAAAATATAAAAAGGCCTGAATAACACAGCGCTATTCAAGCCTTTAAATCCAATATTGATAACAAGCTAATATATCCCTTTTCAGCCCACTAAAAAGCACAAAAAGGGTACAAAAAATCCGTGCAAGGGCACGGACTTAAGCTTTCAACTATTAAAAGGTAGAATATGAGCCCTGTTCTTAAACTAACTGATCAAAAAGCACAGCATAAATAAACCTACATTAAAAATATTTTTAAAATGTAGATTAGCTTTGCTTAAGATCCAGTATTCAATTAGTTAGTTAAGAACAACCTCTCTCATAAAACATTCTTCCTTTTTATTATTTTGTTATATTACATACTTTATTATAAGCAAATATATGAAAAAGTGCAATAAAAACTCATAACAAATTGCCATAAGCAGTATTGCTAGCTACTCTTAAAGCTTGCAATCATATATATTTTTGCGATTTTTTGTAGAAAATTGCGCACAATTCTTGTAAATTATGCTACAATTATAAATAATTATTATACTTTTTAATAATGGGGGTATTCAATTCTATGAATCAACTTAACCAAGACAATAAAGTTCAAGATAGAGCTCTTTCTTCAAAAGATAATATCTTTTGAATATTACTCTTAATACTGTTTGTTGTTCCCTTAGTAGCAATAGTCATTTCAGTACCTATAAACTCAATGATATCTACTTTTATTTTCGGACTATATATGATAATACTTGGAGTAATATTTGCCATTACATCTATTTCAGATAGAAAATTTCGTCATACCTTTGTTGCATTAACATCAATTGCTTTAGGATTACTGCTCATGTTGTTTTCCGCTTCATCCCTTTGGAGCTTTGAGGTTTCCCTATCCTTCGTTGGAACTTTTGCTTCTTTTACTTTTGGCGGCTTATTCATCTTAGCTGGTGTAATTTCATTTATTAGCATACCCTTAAGCAAGAGAAGAAAGCTAGCAAGATGCACCATGCAAATCCAGGCTAAATGCATTGGATTCCTCAATCAGCGTTCATTTAGCAATCCTATATTTAGCTATTCATATGAGGGCAGTGAATACACTACAAAAGCAAATAGCTACACCAATATGGATACAGCACAAATAGATTCGAATTATGATATTTATATTAACCCAAATAATCCAGAGGAAATTTACTTTCCATCTAGCAATCATAATTTCTTTACTACAATATTTGGTTTTGTATTCGTTATAATAGGAGTAGTTTTCTTTTATACCCTTTCAAATCTATTCACATTTTGGTCCTCACTTTAAAAAGTAATAACAGGGCTGCTGCACAAGCTACAAACTTTTTAGTTGTGCAACAGCCCCATTATAAATTAGCTATTCTGTTTTATTATCGTTGCTATTAACAGGTGCTACATCATTATTTACAGTAGTAACTGCATTAGTAACCTTAACAAAGGCCTTATTTATGTCCACATCTGAACCATTTGGCTTTATAATTTTCATTTTATGATTAGTACATATTCCAACCACCCCTCCAATTACCGTTACTGGTGTAGCAACTATAGTGGTTAAAATTACTGCGTTTAAGGGTACATTAATAACTACCTTGTCCCCCTTTGTCATAAGGAACTTTGTTTCCTGACCCTTTCTAATTAAGTTCTTAATTGTATTTACAAAATTATAGCCTGTATCATTACAATTATGCTCTCTTATCTTGTGTTTTCTCTCTAGATAAATCAAAGCTGCTACCATATCTCCATTGCAAGTCTCTAAGGCTTCCTTTGCCTCTTCGTAGCTTACATTTGCCCTATGTCTTAAAGTATCAATCATTTCTAAAGTAATATTCATATCTTCTTCCTCCTAAAAATCTTTTTTCTTGATGCTTTAATTATATAGAGAGTTAATTAAATCCACTTTAGACTAAGATTAAAATAAGATTAAAAAATAAATAGATTATTATAATATAAAAAACACTTTAATTTTATTTAATTATAAATTTACTATTTACTTTAATAATGTTAAAGTGTATACTTAATATTATTAAAGTAAATAGTAAATATTAAGCTTAATATTTTTAAAGTGGAGGTGTTAGGAATGTCTAATACGGTGTTACCTGAGTGGCTTAGCAATCTAGAGGACGAAGATCTTGCCTTTATTAAGAAGTTCATTTTAGCCTCCGGTTCCCTGAAGGAAGTTGCTAAACAATACTCTGTAACCTACCCTACTGTTCGCTTAAGGCTAGATAAATTAATTCAAAAGATTCAGATTAGCGAAAGCACTGAAAATGACCCCTATATTTCGCTGATTAAACGACTGGCGGTTAATGAAAAAATTGACTTTGACACAGCGAAAATTTTAATTTCAGAATATAAAAAATTGAAAAAAGGATGTGATTAATCTATGTTAAAAGCTTTAATTTTCGGCTTATTTATTATTGTAATATTTGCACTATCAATACTATTACAAATATACCTTTCAAAGCAAAATAAATGGAGTGGTCTTGTTATCCCTGGGATATGCCTGCTTCTTTCAATAGTGCCAATATTAAATACGCCTGCTTACTATAATTCCACAAAAACTGTTATTGAAAAGAATGGTGAAGTAATAAGTGAAGTTGTTACAAAAGATAATGCTAATGGAGATGCTGCAATAGGCTCTCTAGTCTTGCTATTTCTAGTTTGCAATATTCCAACTGCTGTCTACCTAGCAATATACTTTGCTTGTCGTGGAAAAGAAAAAAATAATTCAGAATTAGAAAAGATGACTATACAAGACTTGGAATAATTGCCAGTATCCTATTATAATATTTATATAACCTTAATTTATAGCAAGGAGAAACTAACATGATTCAATACTACAATAGAAACACTGGCAAATATGAAATTGAAAAGGTTGCTGGCGACAAATATCTTACTTGGCTTTATTCGTCACCAGTGGGCATGACTATCCTAGAAATGCTTGTAAAAAAGAAGCTTTTCTCCAGACTATACGGCAAATACTGTGATAGCAAGCTAAGCGCTAGGAAGGTTCCAAAATTTATAAAGGAATTTGAAATAGATATGTCTGTTTGCCAAAAGCAGGCCTCGGATTTTAAAAGCTTTAATGATTTCTTTATAAGAAAGGTTACTGCAGAAGGCAGGCCAGTAGATATGGCCCCAGAGGCTTTTGTTTCTGCCGCTGACGGTAGGCTTACCGTATTTGAAGCCATAGACTTAGATAAGCTAGTGCAGGTTAAAAATCTCACATACAGCCTCAAGGAGCTAATAGGCACATCGGACTTGTATTCAACCTTTGATAAGGGAATTTGTATGATATTAAGACTATGTCCTACAGACTATCACCGCTTTCATTTTATAGATAGCGGTATATGTGGAGAGACCAATAAGCTTAAGGGCAGTTATTATTCCGTTAATCCAGTTGCTTTAAATAAAAAGGAAAAACTCTTTTGCCAAAACAAGAGAGAATGGAGTTTGTTTAACTCTGATAACTTTGGTCAAATTTTATATGTGGAGGTAGGGGCTACCTGTGTAGGCTCTATTATTCAAACATACACACCTGGTAAAAGAGTTCTCAAGGGAGAAGAAAAGGGCTACTTTAAATTTGGAGGCTCTACGGTAATAATGTTCTTAGAAAAGGATAAGGTTAAGATAGACGACGATATTTTGGAACAGTCTAAGCTAGGCTATGAAACCAAGGTTAACTTTGGAGAAAAAATAGGAGTGAAGCTTACTTGACAAAAAAATTCAAGCCACCTGTACTGATATGCTCTAATAAATAAGGGCATATCTGCTTAGGTGGCTTGTTTATATAGAAAGAGTTGGTGCACTTATGGTGCTAGATATGTGTAGGTACCATTAATCAGCTCCTTGGTACCATCCATGAAATATTCCCAGTAAACAATTCCCGCCATATTATTCTTTTTTATGTACTCCGTTTTATACTTTAAGGATTCTAGATCTTCATAAGAAATATAGAACTGTCCATTGGACACTATAGCTGCTTTAGCTTGGTCATCCCAATATCGCTTATATCCATTTTTATCAATATAATTATTTACTAGCTTATGATAGGTTGGTGCTGAATTATCAACTCCATCGGGCCCTGGAGGTACATTGCCTCTTCCGTGGAAGGCAACTCCTAAGGTTATTTTCTGCATGGGCATACCTATCTTTGAGTAAAATTGAACAAACTTATCTGCACTATAACCTCCCATTTCCGCATACATACCTGCAGTGGACCCAAAAAATTCAGAGGAATAATCGTATAAATTGGCTGCATGCTTTCTTTCTGGCCCTCCCTGCATATTATAGGCCATTATGTTCATCCAATCTAAATAGGGTTCACATTGCTTAACGTCAATATTTTTATGCTGAAAGCCACTGATATCTATAGATATCTCTAGCCTTTTACCTGTCTGTTTTTCCTCTGCATCAAATGCCTCCCTGGTAACTTTTAAGAGGTTGTGATAATAAGGCTTGTCCTGCACCTCAGGAAACTCCCAATCGTAGGTAACACCGTCTAAATCATACTTCCTAATAAAGTCCATTAGATTATTAATATAAAGCTTAGCCGCCTCTTCTTCTCTAGTTATTCTTCTAAACTCATTAGTAAAGCTTTCGTGCTTTCCCTCTATTTCTCCCCAGCCGCCAATAGCTAACATTACCTTTAAGTGGGGCTGGTTCTTCTTAACGCTTGCTAGATATTTTAAGTTTTTGTCATCATAGGCTTGAAAGGACCATAGTGAAAGGTCTGGCTTAATGCCTAAAAAGGCATAATTTATGTAATTAAACCTTGAATAATCGATTTCAGTTTTAGATAAGTCTCTCCATCCACCAATATAAGCAACCACCCTTTTAGTAAACCTAGGCTTGATGGTAGTTTTAGTAGGCGTTATGATAACACTTTGATGCATAGGTAAAGTATAATCCCTTTCACTCGGTATGTAACCACCTCTAGAGCTACTTCCTCCTTTTTGTCCCTCATTTTTTTCCTCTGAATCAATAGCTTCCTTGTAGCTTTCCTCATCTATTGTTTTGTAGCTATCTGCTTCCTCCTTATCCCCTTCAGGCTTTTCCTCACTAGAGTCCTTATATGAAACTTCCTTGTGGACTCCATAATTGTTGTAGACCACATCCCTCTTCTGCTTACCTTTACTTTTGAAGATTAAACAAGCTCCAAATAGAATTAGCCCCAATAGAAGAAAAAATATACAAAACCTTTTCACCTTTTTCATTTACCAGCCCCCTAATTCTATGCCTCATAACTAAGTCCAATAGGAAAGCTTCTCTGCAACTTTTAGAAATTAGATGTTAGAAGAAAAAGAGAACGCATTCCATTATTTACCATTATTATACAGTGTTAGCTTGTAACACATCAAGGTATTTTTTGTAATGCATTCTCTTATTTACAATTTGTACAAAATTCATTTTATTTTTCTATTGTATTATCAGCTTAGTACCTGAAGGAATGTTATCATATAACCACTTTGCTTCCTCTACCTTTAATCTTACACAGCCATGAGAAGCTGGTATACCAAGAGTGTAATCAACTATATTTTTCTCCTGGTCCATAGGTAGGGAATGGAACAAATAGTCTCCCTGGAATTGCACCCAATACTTAGCTCCCTGCTGGTACTTTTGGCTAAAGAACCATTCTCCTCTACTAGCTATAGTGTAGGTTCCCTTAGGTGTATCCTTTCCTGGAACACCACTGGAGCATATGTAGTCTTTTACTAGCTGCCAATTCCCCTTTTCTCCTAGGAACACCTTGGTTCTTTGAGCTTCAATATCTACCAGTATTAAAAATCTAGTATCACTTTCGTAATCCTTAACTATTTCTTCGTCCTTTGAAGTAACCTGTGAAAGTATATCCTTATGCTTCTTTAATATATCTTCTGCCTTAGATAAATCCTTTGCACAAATTGCCTCATCTACCATTACATATAAATCCTGCCTATAGGCCTCCAGGATTCTTTCCTTTAATGGTTCCACCTTTGCATAGGTGCTTTCGTCCTCTTTACTAATTTCCCTTAAGCTTTCCAGGGCCTTGTCATATTCTTTGCTGTTGAATAAGCTTTCAGCCTTAGCTAAAGCTTGTCTATCTTTCTTAATTACTTCTAGCTCCTTAAGGACAGAATTAATATATTTTGCCTCTAAAATATTAAATTCCAACAAAAAATTTAACCTCTTCTTGGCTTCTTCATAGCTTATCTCAGAGCTTAAATAATCCTCTTTAATCTTGTTCACTTCGCCACTTATCATAGAATGGGTATTACCTTTTAATTTAAAGACCTTGCTTATAAATAGATCCTTAACAGCGTTATTATATATATCTAAAGCCTTATTATAATCCCCAGCGGTAAAAGCATCATTCATTGAGGTTTTTAATCGAGAAGCTTGTACACTTTTACCCCATAGCAAAGCACCAAAAGCTATGCTAATAGCCAAAGCTATAGTAACCTTTACCTTCTTTACCTTCTTTCTTTTCATCACTTTCTTATCCCCCCAATTTTGTATTTGTCTCCTAACAGCAAGTTAGGAGCTTTATCTTAAGTAAAACACACCATAATTCCTTTAATAAAAACTTTCTATATTATTTCCGTCTACACATTTTAATATACCACAATTTTCCAAAATCAAAAAGCCATTATATTCGCCAATTACTTCGCCATTTAGACTTTCTCCGTTTTTTAATGTCAAATTTACCTTAGCTCCATGAAAAGCCTCTTTTATTACTTCTGCAATATTCTTTTTTCCCTTCCTAATCCACAGTCCCTCTGCATTATCTACTATCTCTTTTCCTTGAACTTGCTCCTCTACTTTGTCAATTTTATTCTCAGATTCGTCAATAATAGTAATATCCCCTATTTGATTATATGTCAAGCTACTGTTTTCATAATCAGTTTGGGTTTCCTTTGGTTTTTGATTTTTTTCTTTCCTTTTATCCTCTTTCTTTTCATATTTAGAACTATTACTATTGGTATTTTTATTTGCAGTAAACAGCTCTATTGCTTTTATGATAACAGGAAGTAAAACCTGGACCTTATCAAGAACCTCTTCTCTTTTTTCCCTTTTAGCAAGGGCTCTTTCAGCCAATATTCTTCTTGCCCTTTTACTTCTTGGCCTTCTAACTTTTTTGCTTGAACTATTCTTTAGCATTGCAAGGGCTGTAGCAATGGCCAGCAAGGTTTTTAAGTTTTTATTATCACCAGCGTAAAGTAATGCTAATAACAGTGCATAACTCAACATAAGTATACACACCTCCGTTTAGAGGATTCTAAAATAGTATAGAATCGCTATAGTTTTCTAATTCACCTCATAAGGTTAAGATACTTCAAGAAAAAGTTCCCTTTATTATATACTATTTTAGATTCGCATTACTGTGCTTATTTGATAATAAATTTTATGTCATTCCCATTCCTTCCATATATCTGGCTCATAGCCTACAGTAGCCTGTTTACCGTTTCTGACTATAGGAGTCCTATAGAGCTTTGGATTTTTTAAGAGCAGTTCTTCCTTAACACTGCTGTTTCTTATGTTTTCAACATTTAATGTCTTATATTCCTTGCACTTAGTATTAATTAAATTATTAAGCCCAACAGCTGCTGCCACACTTTGGAGTTCCCCCTTGCTAAGGCCCTTCACTGCTAAGTCTATAAACTGATATTTTATGTTTCTTTCTTTAAAGTATCTTTCAGCTTTTTTAGTATCAAAACATTTTTTGGTGCCAAATATCTGAATATTCACAGCTCCACTCCCTCGATATATGTAAATCCTTTAAGTATCATGCTCGAAATCTATTTTTGTTGTTTAGTTCTATAATCTAATATTATACAGGAAAATTGAAAAGTCAAAAGTAAATTATTTGTTATATTTTTTTGACAGACTAAACAGGCCTAGGGAGTTTTTTGCGTAATTTTACAAAAGCCATTGACAAATAATGAAAAGAGCGTTATTTTATATTTGGATTAGCACTCATTGTTCAAGAGTGCTAATAAACAACCCTACAGACATTATGGAAGCTTATTATAAATTTTTTAAATATTTACCGCCATTTATTTCATTATACTTTCCACATTAAATTTAAAATGAAAGGAGTAGTATATATGGCAAAAAAGCAATTTAAAGCAGAATCTAAAAGATTGCTGGACTTAATGATTAACTCAATCTATACCCATAAGGAAATTTTCTTAAGAGAGCTTATTTCCAACGCCAGCGATGCTATCGATAAGCTTTACTACAAGGCATTAACAGATGACTCCATAACCTTTAACAAGGATGATTATTACATTAAGGTAGCCGCTGACAAGGAGAATAGAACTCTGAAAATTTCTGATACCGGTATCGGTATGACAAAGGATGAATTGGATGAAAACCTTGGAATTATAGCTAAAAGCGGATCTTTTGCTTTCAAGAAAGAAAATGAGATAAAGGACGGCCATGATATAATTGGACAATTTGGTGTAGGCTTCTATTCTGCCTTTATGGTAGCTAAAAAGGTTACTGTAATAAGCAAGGCCTTTGGAAGCAACGAAGCTTATAAATGGGAATCGGACGGTATAGATGGATATACTATAGAACCTTGCGAAAAGGACACAGTCGGTACAGATATTATTCTTACAATTAAGGATAATACAGAAGAGGAAAACTTCGATGAATATCTTCAGGAATATAGATTAAAATCAATTATTAAGAAGTATTCTGATTTCATCAGATATCCAATTAAAATGGATGTAACAGAAAGCAGGCTTAAGGAAGGTAGCGATAAGGAATACGAGCAATACACTGTAGAAAAAACCATCAATAGTATGGTGCCAATTTGGAGAAAGAACAAGAATGAGCTTACCAAGGAGGACTATGAAAACTTCTACTCTGAAAAGCACTATGGCTTTGATAAGCCCTTAAGCTACATTCACATCAGCGTTGACGGTATGGTAAGCTATAATGCAATTTTGTTTATACCAGAAAAAACTCCTTTTGATTTTTATACAAAGGACTATGAAAAAGGTCTAGAGCTTTACTCCAGCGGTGTACTTATTATGAACAAGTGTCCAGAACTGCTACCTGATTACTTTAGCTTTGTAAAGGGTATAGTAGACTCATATGATTTATCCCTTAACATATCTAGAGAAATCTTGCAGCACGACAGGCAGCTAAAGCTTATAGCTAAGAACATAAAGTCTAAAATAAAGAGCGAATTGGAAAGCATGCTCAAGAACAACAGAGACAACTATGTAAAGTTCTATGAGTCTTTTGGTAGACAGCTTAAATTCGGCGTTTACGATAATTTCGGTGCCGACAAAGATGTTCTTCAGGATTTATTAATGTTCTACTCTTCAAAGGAAAAGAAATTGGTTACCTTAGACGAGTATGTTTCCAGAATGCCTGAGGATCAGAAATACATCTACTATGCTTCTGGCGATTCCATTGAAAGAATCGAAAAAATGCCTCAAACTGAATTAGTAGCAGATAAGGGCTATGAAATCTTATACTTTACTGAGGACGTAGATGAATTTGCTATAAGAATGTTGATGAGCTACAAGGATAAGGAATTCAAGTCCGTATCTAGCGGCGACCTTGGCATAGAAAATGAGGATACTAAAGCAGATGACAAGAAGAACGAGGAAAACAAGGAGCTCTTTGATTACATGAAAAATATCCTTGGAGACAAGGTAAAAGCTGTTAGAGCTTCAAAGAGATTAAAGACTCATCCTGTATGTTTATCCAACGAAGGTGAATTTACTATAGAAATGGAAAAGGTACTAAGGTCTATGCCTGGTAATCCAGATATAAAGGCAGAAAAAGTTCTTGAAATTAACGATAACCATGATGTATTTAAGGCTCTAAAGGATGCTTATGAAAATGATAAGGATAAGCTTAACCTTTACACTGATCTCTTATACAATCAGGCCTTGTTAATTGAAGGTTTACCAATCAACGATCCAGTAGACTTTTCAAATAAGATCTGCCAAATTATGAAGTAGTTGCAACAGTTGTAGCCTAAAAGATTGTTCTAACTTTAGACATTACAAAGGGGTTGTTGCATAACCAACAAAGCTGATGGTTATGCAGCAGCCTCTTTAATTTTATGTTTATAGCTAGCTGAGGCTTAAAAATTAGAATTTTTTACTTTGCTTGAATGATAATAAAAAGAGGACTATAATGAATTAAGGAATAGCTATTCGTATTATATGCCGTTACTCAAAGGAGGAGTATACTTATGTATAATGTTAAATCTAAAATCGCAACAGAATTTATAGATGATCAGGAAATACTAGATACTCTTGCATACGCAGAGCAAAACAAAAGAAACCGTCAATTGATTGACAGTATAATAAAAAAAGCCAAGGAATGTAAGGGCTTGAACCATAGAGAAGCAGCGGTGCTATTGGAATGTGACCTTGAGGACGAAAATGAAAAAATGTTTAGACTGGCAAAGGAGATTAAGGAAAAATTCTACGGCAATCGTATTGTTATGTTTGCTCCTCTATATTTATCAAACTACTGTGTTAACGGCTGTGTTTATTGTCCATACCATTACAAGAATAAGCATATTGCTAGAAAAAAGCTATCTCAGGAAGAGATTAGGCGAGAGGTTATTGCCCTACAGGATATGGGCCACAAGCGCTTAGCTATAGAAGCAGGAGAAGACCCTGTAAATAACCCTATAGAATATATTCTTGAGAGTATTGATACCATATATAGTATTAAGCATAAAAACGGAGCAATCCGACGTGTAAATGTAAATATAGCCGCTACTACAGTAGAAAACTATAAGAAGCTAAAGGATGCTGGCATCGGAACCTACATACTCTTCCAGGAGACCTATAACAAAAAGGCATACGAAGAGCTGCATCCTACAGGACCAAAGCACAACTATGCCTACCATACTGAGGCCATGGATAGAGCTATGGAAGCAGGTATCGACGATGTTGGCCTTGGTGTTTTGTTTGGCCTTAATTTATATAAATATGATTTTGTGGGCTTATTGATGCACGCAGAACACTTGGAGGCTACCATGGGTGTGGGACCTCACACCATAAGCGTTCCTAGAATCCGCCCTGCCGATGATATAAACACTGAGGACTTTTCCAATGCTATATCTGACGACATTTTTGCTAAGATTGTAGCGGTTATTAGAATTGCAGTTCCCTATACTGGTATGATTGTATCTACCCGTGAATCCAAGAAAACCAGAGAGCGTGTTCTTGAACTGGGTGTATCTCAAATTAGCGGAGGTTCTAGAACTAGCGTAGGCGGCTATGTAGAGCCTGAAAAGGAAGAAGACAATTCTGCTCAATTTGAAATAAGCGATAATCGTACCCTGGACGAAATAGTAAGCTGGCTAATAGATATGAAACATATTCCTAGCTTCTGTACCGCCTGCTATCGTGAAGGCAGAACCGGCGACCGCTTCATGAAGCTTGTTAAGTCAGGACAAATAGCCAACTGCTGTCAACCTAATGCCTTGATGACTCTTAAGGAATACTTGGTTGATTACGCCTCCCCTGAAACCAGAAGAAAGGGCGAAGCTCTAATAGCTGAAGAAATGGAGAAAATCCCTAACGAAAAGGTAAGAGAAAGAGCAAAAAAATATCTCTTAGAAATAGAGGAAGGTCGAAGAGATTTTAGATTTTAATACTAAAAGACTGTTGAGTAACTAGCAAATCTGCAGGTTGCTAAACAGTCTTTTGTTATTTAATTAGCTTTTAGCTGATTTCCTTCCATATTGGTATCGGCAATTTAATAGATGGGATACTCTCTTTTTTAGCTATGTTGCTTTGTTTCAAAAAACAGTTGATACATAAATGAAAAATTAGGACAAGCTAAATATAAAAGGCACCTAAAGGCGCCTTTTATTTCTTATATAGATAAGTATCATAAGCTTATGAATTAACAGCTGCGATTATGATAAATAGGATAGTAAGTAATAGTAATATACCGTTGGCAATTACTCCTCCTAGAGAGAAGCCCTTCTTTTTGTCTTTCATAGCAAGCCCTACAATACCTAATACAAGACCAACAATATTCATAATAAATAGCAAAATTGAACTAATACCTATTAAGGCAAGCTCACTGTCAGCTACAAATAAATCATCAGCTATAGAAGCTGACTTAATTATTACAGCAAAATATCCTACTAACACCACCATGGATAATACGAAAGATGCAATACCTAATCCTGATTGCTTTGAATTATTTACACCATACATTGGGTTTTGTCCATAGTATGGAGCTTGATTATTGTATCCAAATTGCTGATTATAACCCTGATAGTTGTTTTGATTATATGCCCCCTGTGTATTTTGGCCATATGGTGCATTAGTATTAGTATTGTATGGATTTTGCTCATATCCATAATTACCACCATAGGTAGTTTGTCCACTTTGACTATTCCCTGGGGTACTATTATAAACAGGTTGGCTGCTTTGATTATATCCAAACTGAGAGTTTGAATTATAATCAGTTTCTAAATTTGACTTGTAGTTTAATTGATCATTTTGATAGTAAGTGTTTTCTACCGGTTGGCTATAATAAGAGCCTTCTGGATTTTGGTTTACGCTTTGGTCAACATTTTGATTGGAATCCGACTGACCATTTTTCCATAAATCATTATTTTGTGGTGCTAGCGGATCAAAATTACTCCCTTCCATATCTCTCCTCCTATACAATGTTAAATATGTATTCGCTATAATTTTACCATTTATTCCTCCCTTAGTAAATACGTGCCTTAACTCTTTTTCATATTACTTCTCTAGGGCAAACGTCACCGTTCGTCATATTTTTTATTATTTGCCAAGATAGGTCAATTTTTGCTATAATTACTATCATGTATATAACTTACAGAGGAGGGCTTATATTGAAGAAAATCTTGCTTATCTTTGTAATGTTAATAATTTTGTTTCACAGCTTTAAGGTACGGGCTAATGAGGTTTCAAAATCCTTGTACAATATAGATGATTTCAGCTGGGAAATGGCTGTTGGTGATTCCCCAACAGATAGCCTTGGTAAGCCACTTTGGATACAGGGAGAAAACCTTTTCAATCCATGGTCACCTTGTAGCTTAAAGAAAAAGCAGTTAGGTAATATAAATATAAGTGAAGATTATCTTTGGTTAAGGACTAAATTGCCTAATAATACTTCAAGGGATGCTGCCATATTTATAATGACCTATAATGTGGCTTTTCAAGTTTATTTAGATGATAAGCTTCTATATCAGTCTGAAGACTTCGAATCACTAGATAGAAACTATGCGAACGGAGCCCCATGGAAGATTATAGATTTGCCTGAAGGATACTCAGGAAAAACTCTTTACATTAGAACCTATGGCTACAATAGCTTTGAAAATGGAATTCTTGCAGACTTCCAAATTGGATCTAAGGATATCTTTCCAGAAAAGATTTTTAAGCAGGATATTAGCAAAACAATATTAGCTGGGATTTTTGTATTTTTAGGTGCCTGCTCCATATTAATTTATTTATCAGGACGAATCTTAAAAAAAGTAAAGGAAAAGACTCAGCCATTTTTACTCCTAGGCCTATGCTCCATAGATGTAGGCTTATGGCTAATTTCTCAAACAAAGATGATTCAGTATTTTCTCAATGCACCAGTATTTTGGAGCTTCGAATCCCATATTACCCTGTATACTATACCAATTTTCTTATGCTTATTTTTAAAATACATACTTAATCATAAATTTAAGCCCCTTTTAAGCAAAATATCCTTTATGATATTCTTGTTTGCTACAATAAGTATTATAGGCAGTGTACTACAGCTATTTCCATTACCTGCCACCTTAAAGTATTTTCATCTTATTTTAATTATTGTTATAGCTATAGTTATATACTTAACCATATATTCCTTAATTAAAGGCCATGAACTAGAAAGAGTTTTTGGTATTATCTTTATCCTCTTTTTCGCCGCTGTTATTATTGAGATTGCTAGATGGTACATACTAGACACTAATATCTTCAACTTTACCATACAGTGGGCAGCCTTATTGCTTGTATCCACCCTATCTTTTGCTCTAATTTACTACTTTATAAATACTGAAAACAAATTAAAAATATATAAAGAGGAACTAAAGTTAAAGGAAGAAATATTAGAGGAAAAGAAAAGATTGCTTCAGGAAATGTCAAGTTATGATAAGATGAAAACTGATTTCTTTGTTAATATCTCTCATGAGCTTCGAACGCCTCTGAATATAATTCTAAGCACCTTACAGCTACTAAAGCTTTATGCTGATAATAATCAGCTTTCTTCAGAGAATATCCAGCTTTCAAAATATTTAAAGGCTATGAAGCAAAATTGCTATAGACTACTTCGATTAGTAAACAATGTAATAGATATAACTAAAATTGATTCAGGCTTCTTAACTCCTGTTTTCAAGAGGCAGGACATAGTATCAGTGATTGAAGACACCGCCCTCTCTGCAGTGGATTATATTAAAGCCAATGATATTGAATTTTATTTCGATACCAATATTGAAGAAAAATACATGTGCTTTGATAAGGATAAGCTTGAAAGAATTCTTTTAAATTTACTTTCTAACGCTATTAAGTTCTCTAATCCATCTTCAACTATTTCAGTGCAAGTTCTAGACAAGGGTGACACAGTATCTATTATTGTAAAAGATACTGGTATCGGAATGCATAAGGATACTCTTGAAACTATTTTTGATAAATTTGCCCAAGCTGACAAGTCTCTTAGCCGCTGTCATGAAGGTAGCGGAATTGGACTTTCTCTTGTAAAAGCCCTGGTAGAAATTCATAATGGTAAAATTACGGTTGAAAGTAAATACGGCGTTGGTAGTACCTTTACTGTTACCTTGCCCACTAATTTGCAGGAAACACCAGACAACGAACCATCACAAGCTTCTTTCACCTCTGATTTAGCCGATAAGGTTCTTATAGAGTTTTCAGATTTAATTAAAATTCAGATTCCAGAAAGTGTTTAGCAACTAGATGCCAAAAATCCTTTGTTGAAAATACTAAATATGGTGCTTATGATATAATTTATATGTAAGTTAATTGCATTGAGACTTTATAAATATATGGAGGGTTATTATGAGAATTGGCACTTCAAAAAATTCTAGTGATGTTGATAGAGCCTGCGAAGAAAAGCTGGGCATACCCTTAATTGTTCTTATGGAAAATGCCGCCCTTAAGGTTATTAAACACCTTGACACAGATAAATATTCAAGCTATACCCTGGTCTGTGGCACTGGTAATAACGGCGGTGATGGATTAGCTGCAGCTAGACATCTTTATGCCTTAGGGAAAAAGGTTGAAGTGTTCATGGTAGCTAAGGACGGTAGTACTATGAGCCAATGCTGCCAAACCAATTATGATATATTAAAGAATATGGGCGTCCCTATTGCAAAGATAACCCAGAATGAGGATATAAATAAATTGAAAGGTTCCTTGCTGCAATCAGAGGTAGCTGTAGATGGAATCTTTGGAACTGGTCTAAACCGAGAAGTGGAAGGCATCTTTAAAAAGGCCATTGAAGCCATAAATGAATGTAGCAATTATACTGTTTCTATTGATATCCCTTCAGGAATGAACGGAGATAGCGGAAAAATCTTAGGCTGCTGTGTGAAAGCTAATAAAACCGTTTGCTTTGAATTTTATAAGCGAGGCTTTTTACATTACGACAGCGAAGTCTTCACAGGGGATATACAGGTTGAATCAATAGGCATTCCAGAGGATATCCTTAAAGAGTTTCACAGTAACGAATTTATGCTAGAAAAGTCCTATATTGCTAGCAACATAAAACCTAGAAGGAAGTACGGACATAAAGGAGACTACGGCAGAGTTCTAATTATAGCTGGTTCAGAAGGCTTCTCTGGTGCTGCATACCTAGCAACACAGGCTGCAGTAAAAAGCGGCGCAGGCCTTGTCACCTTGTGCTGCAACAGCAGGCTGCAGGATATTCTTAGCAGCAAGCTGTCAGAGGCAATGACAAGCAGCTACGAAAACAAGGAAAGGCTTTTAGATCTAATAAATGCTAGCGATTCCATAGCTATAGGCCCAGGCCTTGGCAACAACGAAGCCACCCTAGAACTTTTAGCTTTAGTTATTGAAGCTGCTAAATGCCCAATAATAATTGATGCAGACGGTCTAAATGTGCTTTCCCAAGACCTAAGTCTTTTGAAAAAGGCTAAAAACACTGTTATAATAACTCCCCATCCCGGTGAAATGTCAAGGCTTACTGGTCTATCAGTAATAGAGATTAACGCCGCTAGGCTAGATATAGCTAAAAAGTTTGCCCAGGATCATAATATAGTTGTGCTTTTGAAGGGCTACGAAACAGTTATTACCGATGGTTATAAGCTCTATGTAAATCCAACAGGTAATAGCGCTATGGCCTCAGGAGGCATGGGTGATTGCCTCACAGGCATTATTACCTCTCTTGTAGCTCAAGGCCTTTCCCCCTTAGAAGCAGCAGCTTCTGGCGCCTATATTCATGGCTATGCTGGTGATAAGCTTTCAAGGGATAGGTATTGTGTAAATGCTGGAGCTGTGATTGAAGAGATACCCTATGTTATGAAGGAAGTTATTTGTGAATTAAAGCTAACTTTTGATAATTATTAATAGAAAAACATAATATCAACTAGGTTTTTCTCTCATTTTTAACTCATTAAAATGAAAGGAACTGTTACACAACTAATAAAGAAGTTAGTAGTGTAACAGTTCCTTTATCTATAAAATATTATAATTTTTCATTTTAAACCTTTTTCAATATCTATTATTGCATCATTAAAGGTTCTCACTCTATTAGCTCGCACAGCCTCTATTCCGTCATCAATTAACATATATCAATCATATTTCATAATAACATTATTTCTCTAATTATGACAAATTCTAAGACTACAACTATTTATTCAATTAAGTAATATTAACCTTTTTAGCCGCCTAGAATAAACTATAATTGGATATTTTCATATGGAAGGTGGCTACATATATATGCTAATACCTGCTAAATTTTATATAGTGGTGGGCAATTCTAGCTTTTTTATAAGGAGACAGGATTCTGATATAAGAACGGAAATTCATCTTGAAACCTTTGCACCCTATATTCCACCCTATCACCATTTATTTGATGAAAACAAATGTGCTTATCTTCTAGACATTACCTCTCAAATAAAAAAGTTAAAAATAAAAAATGCAACTATTATATTACCAGATGATGTAGTGGATGTTGCTGTAGAAAGAAAAATGCTGACAGGCTTTTTTTCCGAAAATGGTGTAAGCAAGATTCAGGTTAACCATCAATGCTTTCTTTTAAACCTAGATAATAAAAAATATATATCAATTTCAAAAACTTCAAGAACCATAGTTATGCACTATATTGCATACAGAGAGGCTCTTGCCACTCGGTATTATGACATAGGCAATACGAATATAGAGGAAATCACTCAAGATCTAAAAAATATCCATATTCAATGTAAATACAATGATGTACCAGTTTTTATTAATAATATTGATGAAAATATGGACGAGTATAGTTCCCTAGGAACCTTAGTTTCACTAGATGATATTTTTACTAATGCTATGAATCACAAGTATTCTTATCTATGATATAATGAGAGAAAACCTGATAATACTAATTGGGTTTTCTCTCATTTTCAAATTAAAAAGAAGGCTTGGTGATTTAAGTGTTAAGATTAGGCTTGGATATTGATGGCTGCATTAATGACTTTAGCAGCTTAATATATGAATATGCTAATGTATTCAATGAATCTAAGGGTATTAATATGGAATTTGATATGAGCGAGTATTACCTGGAGCGATATTTCGGCTGGTCCGAGTATATGTCTAATGAATTTTGGTCAAAGTATTATAAGTTGGCCTTAGAATGTACAAGGCCTCTGCCAGGTGCCAAAGAGATCATTTCTGAACTTAAAGACATGGGCGTAAAAGTCTATTTAATTACTGCTAGGAAAGAAAAATTTAAAGAGCTCACTATCAACTGGCTAAACCATCACCAACTTCCCTTTGATAAGCTCATTATGACTAGTGAAAAAGCCACTAGCTGTGCAGAAAATAATATAGATATTATGGTGGAGGATGAGCCTGAAAATTGCAAATCAATAGCAGCATGCAGTAAGGTTTTATGCATGTCCTACAAGTACAATGAAGACCTTGAAGGATACAAAAACATTATTCGGGTTTCTAGCTGGGATGAAATTTATAATATAGTTTTGCAATACATTGATGTTGAAGATGTTGTGTAGCCCATTTGAACAATCTTGTAACACTCCAAAATATTTTTAATAAATTATAATAGAGTTACCCTTATTTAAAAGGATAACTCTTGTTCAACGAATTTTGATAGGAGTGTAATTGATGGTTTCAAATTCTACACCTGATACTTATTTAAAGGAAAGCAAAAAGAAAATCTTGTATTCTATTGGCTTAGTAGCTCTTCTATTTGCTTTTAAGCTATTTGGAGGTATCTTCGCCAACAGCCTTGCTCTATTAAGTGATTCCCTGCACCTAATCACAGACTTTTTTGCCCTTATAATTAGCTGGATAGGGCTAAAAATGAGTTCTAAGCCTGCTAATTCCAAATACACCTATGGTCATTACAGACACAGCATATTAACAGCATTAATTAATAATATTCTTCTTATATGTATATCTATCTTTATATTATACAAGGCCTATATAAGGTTTCTTAACCCTGTAGCGGTAGAATCTTCACTAATGATTATTTTTTCCCTACTCGGTATCCTTGTTAATGCATTGATTCTTCATAACTTAAGAGGTAATGCCAATAATATAAATGTTAAAAGCGCCCTTCTCCATTTTGCTGGAGATGCTGTGGCAGATATATCGGTTCTAGTAGGAGCATTAGTGATTTACTTCTCAGGCATAACCATTATAGATACCTTACTTAGCCTTATTTTATCAGTATTAATATTAAGAAGTGCTGTAAAAATGACTATAGACTGTATTAAAATTTTCTTAGAGGCAAGCCCTAAAGATATATCCTTAGAAGCTTTAAAATCATCCATTAAAAACCTTGATAATATTATAGATGTTAAAGACCTTCACCTTTGGAGCCTGTCCCAAGAAGTAATAATCATGACTGCCCATATATCTACAACATTAAAGGACGCCTTCCAAAGAGAGGAGCTTATTCATCAAATACAGCACCTGTTAAAAGAGCAGTTTAATATTAGCCACTCAACCATTCAATTAGAAAGTTCTCCTTGCAGCAGCTGCTTTCATAGCAAGGCAGATCATAAGGGAAAATGCTCCTTATGCATAGATGCCCATAAACAGCAATGTTAAAGTATTTATCTTATCTAAAGCGACTTCTTCGGAAATCGCTTTTTTTAATAATTAACTCCTAAATTTTATAAAACTAAAATAGTCTTTTTGATCCTCTATTGCAAATAGCTTCCCATTTGCAGTATAGCTAAGTATATATAATAAAACAGGATTGAAAACACTTAAAATTGCAGGTATAGATAATAAGAAATACAAAGACATCTCAATTTGCCCTAATATTGCACCTAAGAAAAATAGACCTATTGAAATCAAAGGCATTAATATAGACTCCTTTGCAACTTTGGGGTTTACTTTATTAGCTAACAGGCAAATAAACAATATTAACGCAAGTATAAGTTGATACCAAATTTGAACCCCAAATAAAGCACCCATTTCAGTAAACAGAGCATTGGGACCTGTAAAGTAAATATCATATAAAACTAATACTCCACAAGCTAGTGTATAAATTATGCCTATTATTACAAATAGCTTAAAAACTTTATTTTCCTTATGTTCTCTATATACAATATAGGTTAGTATTAATTGCAAAATAAGCGGAAATCCTATTACGAAATAATCATAAAGTTCTGAGTATTCAATTTGCTTACTTACTTCTGCTAAAATCATACTTAATGCCAAACAAGTTATGATATATGCTATAAAAAATATAGTAAAATCTTTCTTTTGTATAAATCGATAAATTATATTCTATATTATCGACAAAAAACCTCTTTTTTGCACTTGATATATTTAACTTATTCACTAAAAATTAATGCCCACCGCAAGAATCAATCCCTGCAGTGGGTATTTTTTACTTGATATTATATTCAAAATAACACACTTTGCATAGCTAAGCCTATTAATCAAAATTATTTTCTCTTTCAACCTTTAATACCTGGCCTGCTATAGCATCTACATGAACTTCATATACACCTGTTTGAGTACGGATATCAATTTCGTAAACTAATATACCATTTTCATAGTCTAATTCAATCTTAATAACTTGACCGGGAACTCGCTGTAAGGCAATTTGAACCGCGGTCTCACTATTAATTCGGTAGCTCCTCCAGTAATTATCCCATACCAAGTAATTGTATCCATTGTTATATGAATAATTGAACATTAAGTAATCTCCTTTCAGAAATTTAGAATACAATACTATGATATTGTTAAGCTGCCGAATTGTTACAGTTTTATGTAGTCACCAGACTTGTCCAAGTTTCCACACCCACAATACCATCTACCTTTAGTTTCTTTCTGCTTTGATAAGCCTTAACACAGCCTTCAGTAATAGGCCCAAAATCTCCATCCACTGGCACTGCTCCTACTAGCTGCTGAACAAAGCTAACGGCAGACCCCTTGCTACCCCTCTTTAGCAAAGGCATTTTCCTTATACAACTCCTCGTTCTAGGTCCCAATATATTATCCTCCACAAGGCTTTTACCTTCGTAATCTTTTATGCCAAGAGAATTGCATAAGCGTTGGAACCGTCTTATCTTCTCACTATCCCTATCAGCAGCGACCTCACTAACAGATTTTATGTCATACTCATAAAGCTTATACTGTTCAATTATTCTAACAAGTTTTTTAGCATAGTCAGGGTCAGTGGCATAACCGCATTTATATACCGCTTCACAAGCGGATTTATAGTCCTTACAAAGTCTCACTTGCTCATAACGACTGGTTGCTAAAAGCTTATTATGATCCATTATGCTGTCCTCATAGCTATCATAGGCCCTAAAGTCAGCTTTAACTACCTGTTTTATGCCGTTGTACCATTCTGTTGTCTCCATTGTGATTCGCTTGCCCTTCCAGTTAGAAAAAGCCTTTATTCCAAAGAGATTTTTAGCCTTTATGGCAAGCTCCGTTGTGCCCCAGCCGCTTTCTAGTATTGCCTGAGCAATTGTGAGACTTGGCAAAATATTATAGTCCTTATAGCCCTGTAAGGCTCCTTCCTTAATAGTATTGATAAATTCTCTTTTATCCATATTTTCTACCTCCTTCAATACTAAATACACAGATAGACCTAACTTTTACCTGAAATAGAGGCTTTTAAATATAAAATCTTCAGAGATTCAAAAAATTTTTTCGATTTCTATGAAAACTATCCCTGAAATGTATATTTAGTATCGTAAGCTAAATTTCATAAAGGAGGTGAAAGAGCATGGCTGTAGCAACTAAAAGCGCAACTAAGCTATCCTTAGTTTTAGCCACAGGATCTAAGGACGGAAAGGTTATAAAAAAGACTATGAACCTTTCTAAGATAAAGCCTTCAGCTAATGACAACAACATCTTCGAAACAGCTAAAGCTATAGAGCCCTTACTAAAATATCCTGTATCCAGTATTGAAAAGAATGAAAACTACGTTTTAACAGACATGTAGTAGCTTCAGAAAATTTTAAAGGAAAGGAGGTAGGCTTATGGAATATTCATTACAGTTAACCTTTATAAATGCCGCTGGCGATAAGGTTAACCTTACTATACCAAACATTAGACCAGATGTTACCGAGGCTGAAATTAGCGCTGCTATGGATACCATTATAGCTCAGAACATCTTTTACTCCGATGGAGGAGATTTTCAAAGTAAATATAGTGCTCAACTAATCCAAAGACAGGTTACAAAGTGGGAGTTGGCATAATTTAAGGAAGGGCTGTTGCATAACTAACAAATCTGTTGGTTTTGCAACAGCTTTTGTAGTTTTATAAGTTTATAAAATTATCAATAAATTTTTCCTTTGAATTTTTCCAAGTTTCATTTTCTCTAAAGGATATCCCTTTACAGTCTTCATCAAAGCTTGGTATAGCAAATACTCGGGCAGTTCCAAGATACTTCATTACCTTTATCCAGCTATCTAAAATTTCGCCTAGCTCTGCCTCCCAAGGTTTATCTACAAGATCAATACATATACCTCCCCAAGAAAGCTCATATACCTTTGCCGGTGTTTTCAGCAAGAAATCCCTATTAAATAGCTCCATAATATCACCGCCAAAGTATGTTCTCAGTCCAACTCCCACGGGCCCATGGTTTACAAGCTTCACTGGTGTAAACTGGGCGCATAGGTTCATCCACATATGTATGCGCTCCCTATGATTTTTCCATGGGATGGCTGATGGCCATAATATATGTGTAACACCAAATCTCGGCTTAACAACTTCTGCAATTTTATCCGACAGATAAAAAAGTGTATTCCAGTACTTACGAGGCATATTTTTTTCAAAATCAAAATTTAGAAAGGAACTTTTGGACTGTTCAGTAATTAATTTTCCTTTAAACCTCACATTTTTCCTACCTCTCAGGTAGATACTACTTATATTTTCCCTATGCTCATCTACTTGTTTTATTATTTGCTCAGGATTATATTCAACATATGTTCCTTCATTATTACTCCAATCTGTAGGTACAAAAGCCTCGCTTTTATTAAAAGTTTCTAATAATTGTTCTAAGGCTTTTCCTTCTCCCAAACTTACTGAATTGAACATGGAAATTGAAAATAAATTAGCTTTCATATTTGAGAGTCTCACCCCTATCTATTTTTCACTGTCTATTAATAAAAACTTTATATAATCTATACCATACGAATAAAGGCCACATCAGCCTAGACTATGTGACCAATAAATTGCTTATTTTTCTTCTAGCATATCATTTTATACATCATAGGTTATTCGGGATTAATTCCATCCTTATCTGTTTTCTTTAATATACTGTATATCCCTTTGCAAGCAAGAACTTTTTTCTTACTATAACCATAATTTACCATAATAAATACTAATATTCAAGCATCTATTATAATAATGATTTTACCTAGTGTAATACATATAGACTACGGCTTCAGTCATTTTATGTAATAGCTGTTGACACCATACAAATTAAAACGTACTATCGTAATATAACACTAAATCTGTAAAACAGAGAAAAACCTTGTAGAAAAACTATTCCATCATGAGAGGAATGATAAATATATGTCCAAAAAGACTAAGCTTACCCTTATAGTAGCAGGCTCTTTACTCCTTTTAGTCATAGTAATAGGAATAATATTAGCTAAAAGCTTTCCTGCAAATACGAATAAGCAAAATAATGATAATAATCCTCCAAGCCTAGTAAAAAAGGAAGAGTTTATAAAAGACTTGAGCGAAAAGGAGCAAATACACTACAAGATTATAAATAGTATAGATTTCTTTAACACCGCTGTTGGTGAATTTGAAAAGGTTGATGTGTCAGCTAATAAGAAAACAAAAGTTAGCTACACTATAGATGTACAAAATAGAAAGGGCTATATTCAGCTTCAAGGGGATGAATCTTTAGAAACCATAATAAAGGATGGTAAGAAGCTTGAAATAGATAATGCTGCAAAATCATATAAGGAAACTGTGCTAAATCTTGAGCCTAGAGACAAGAATTTAAAATTACTTGCTCCCAAAGATAGATATTCAGAAGATAAGGGCTTTACCATTCACTTAAATAGCAATTCTCCTAAGGATGAAGGCTTCGATAGAAGAAAGGACGCTGAGTTTTTATCTAGTGCAGCAGAAAGCCTCTTCAACCAGGACTATATGGTTGCTTATTTACGGGATTATGATAAATGGAAAATAGAAGGCTCTGAAGTTTTTTTAGAAAGAGACTGTGTCAAAATTACAGGCGACTTTGGCTACATATCCAAATATGGCGCTTCTAAGTTTTTAGCTTTGGTTGATAAAAATACAGGGATTATTCTTAAATTCCAAACCCTCACTGATGGAAATATAGTTATAGACTTTTTGGAGACTAAAAGTATTAGGTTGGATACGGCAATAGACGGGAAGGTATTTGAGAAGGACTTAAAGGATTATAAAAAGGAATAGCTTTTATAAGCATTAGAAAAGTTAAAGCCCTATAGCGAGTAGTATTGCTATAGGGCTTTAAAATCACTCAAACCCCAACATAACCGAATCACAAATAGGCCTATACCCTATCTTCTGATAAATGCTATTGGAGATTGGGTTTCGTAAATCTGTATGCAACACACATTTAGCGAAGCCATCATCTAAGGCTTTTTGACTAAGCTTAGCTACACAGGAACTAGCGTAGCCTCTTCCTCGGAAGTAGGTTGGAGTATATACGTAGGACACACAAATAGCTGTACTCACAGCCCTTGAAAAGCCTGCCATAGAAACAGGGATACCATCAACTTCTAAAACATATAGACGCTTTACTAATATTCTCTGACGGTATACCTCTCCATCTTGAGGAATAAGCATCTCCTTTTTTCCATAGGTAATGGCTGAATTAAAGGCCTCAAACCAGTAAGGGAAAAAGCTCATATCTTTTTCTTCTATCAAACGAAGCTTACCAAACTGTTTAACCTCGGGGTTTACTGCCGTCAGCCCATATATTCGTTGGTTCATATCTGTTTTATAGGTTAATCCCTTTTGTCTTGTATATTCCTGGGCAAAATACTCTGCCAAACTTTTTTCTGTGGTGACACCGGGAATGTTATAATCTTTTAAACCATCTATCAAGCAGTTTATAGCCTTTGGATCAATTATATTGTCTGTTGCATAAAGAGTCAGATTATGTGGTGGAGTCATTATGGCCGTTAACCTCACACCATTTTCATCAGAAACAGTTGCCATTAGCCAATTTGCTGGGTCCCTCCACTGTGATTTATCCTTTCCTTCATGTCCAATAATGATATTACCAAGGGGTAAAATATTTTGCTCTTCGTGTCTCATTAACACATCATAGGTATCCTTGTAAAACTCATGAACATCTTTGTAAAGTCTAAATTTCATACCTTGCCCCCTTTAATCATATCATTACCTTTTTAAATGCTAGTCCACAACCTTCCAATTAGTAGAGGTAATAGTATATTCTACACAGTAATATGCTCCTGCCATAGAAATGTTGATGCTCTCACGGAATCCATTTAAATGTTCAAATCCATTTAATTTAATATCATATGATACAAAATTATAGGAACTAGCTTGAGCTTTCTTTATTTTTACATTATATGAATTCCAATCAATTGACTCCTTATCATTTAAGTCCATAATTACTTCTTTAAGTATATTATAATCGTTTATATCGAATTCACTGCCCTTAATTGGTAGGTCAAGGCTTATAATGCATTGTACATTATCTTGATCTGGAATATCCATTAAGGTTCCCTTAAAAACAACAGCGTCATTTAAGGTAACTTGTCCATCAACTGTATCAATTTCCTGTGGACATTCCGCACTATAGCTATGTGGATCGTCAGATGTATCAAGCTGAGCTCCTAAATCATAACGAGCCAAAAATTTTGCTAATCTACCATACATAGCTTTTGCTACTCTATCAAATTCAGTACGTGAAATGGCAATAGTGTCACCATCCTCATTGTAAATACTGCTATCCTCTTCAAAATATACAGGATCATTAGGCTTAGCACCATTTTGTACATTGGTGCTTGGTGAAAAAATCTCTTCAACTAAATCTTTTAAGATTTTTAAAAACTTATTCATTCTACCACCTCTTATTTTTTTCAAAAGTAATAAAAAATTACTTTTCTTCATAAATAAACATATATCTATAATTATATAGCATTTTTTTACTTTTCAAAACACTTTTCGCAATTTATTTAACTAATTTAGATGAGTTTTTTGAAACTTTTGAATAGAAAACACTAGATTTTTAACTTTATAAGATATGACCATATGGGTAGATATTTTGAAAATGATGGATTGCATGATATAAAAAATAATAGGCAAGAGTGAGCTTTTTAATACTCTTGCCTATTATCATATTTTTAGCTTCTACTACCTTTCTTTACCTAATCACCCTCCACTCTTTCACAATAAACTAAATACCGTTCATAGTTGGCCCCATAAGGGTTACAGGAAATTAAAGTTACTAGGTCCCTGCCCTCTTGTATTAAGATTTTTTCAATCTCATGGGGCTTGATAATTTTAATTTCTACAACCTTATAGGATAGGGTATACCAAAAATTCGTTATGGTTATTTCATCTCCTAGCTGAAGCTTATCAATATGCCTAAACATTTCCTTGCTAGTCATTCCTCGGTGTGCAGCAATTACCGTATTTGTATTAGGTCCCCCTATGGGAAGGGAAGTTTCACTTAGCTGCGCTGCTCCCTTTTTCATGCTCTCCTTGGTGGCACCCAAATAGATAGGAAGTTCAATTTTCATCCTAGGAATATTGATATAAGCAATCATATTGTCTGCAATACCATACCTTTCAAGGTTCATGCTAGGTTTTTCATAGGCAAAGGGATCCGATAAATTCTTTTGTCCCTCTCTATAAATTTTTTCATTGTAGGCTTTCATTTCATTATACATTTCATCTAGTATAGAGCTTTTTTCTTCCCTTTCCTGGGTTCTTGCCTCCTCCCATAAATCCTGTTTGAAATCTTCATAGTTCTTAATTTGCTGTTTAAGCAAGTATCGATTAATTTCATTACTTATAGTTGGATATAGGAAAATAGCTAATCCTAAGCAAAATAAACCTATTATCATTATTTTTCGTCTATTTATCCTCATGCTTATGCAACCTCTTTTTTCTCACCTTTCTTAACCATATAATTGCAATAACAGCAAGTAATATTAGAGCAATTATTAGTATTAAAATAATTAGCTTATATTTCCCTAGCTTACAGGACTGAATATCATGTGCCTCTCCTTCCTCCACTGTAGGTACCTTTTCATCTTGTATATCATCAGCGTCATCCTTGATAATACTCTTCACAAGAATACCTCTAACTAATAGCCTATGGCTATTGACGGCATATGGAGTACAGGTAATTAGGGTAACATAATTCTTCCCAGGCACTATTTCAAAACCTCTAATTTGCTCTGGTTCTAAAATATCTATTTTATCAACAGAATAAGTATTTATTTCATCTATAACTTGAATGTAAAACTCGTCACCAATTTGAAGCTTGTTTAAATCAGTAAATAGCTTGGCCTCTGGCAGTCCACTATGGCCTGTTAATGCAGAATGGGTTTCCTTACCTGGTATGGGCAAGGAGGTATTAGATACGTGGCCTATACCTTTTTGCAGCACCTTATCGCTAAAGCCATGATATATTGGAAGCTTTACATTTATCTTGGGAACAACTATGTATGCCATTACCTCTCCAATATTTAGATAGTTGGCATAACTGTCCCTTTTAACATTGTCCTGCGAAAAAGGATCCGTAATAACCTGATTGTTTAAGGATTCATTATAGGCCTTTGCCCTTTTCTTCTCCTTTTCCCTTTCTGCCTTAGACATCTTGTACACCTTAGAGTCATACTCATTAATAACCTTAGATGAATTAAGAGAGGATATTAAATTGCTTACAGTAGGATATAAAAAAATAGCAATGCCAATAATAAATAAAAGTATGATGGGTATTTTTCTTTTCATAATACTCTCCTAAGCATAGAAAAAATCTACAAGCTCCTTATCTACATTTATAGAAATAGGGGAAACAGATTGGCCTGCCCCCCTCTTACTTAGGTTCTATTTACTTGTTATCAGTTGACTTTTTTTCCTTTGATTTTATAGCTAATATCAAGGCTATAAGCATAATTATCAATCCACCAAAGGTAAAAATATAGGTACCTATACCACCAGTCTTAGGTAGTTGAAAACCAGAATTGTTTTTTATCTTGATTGCTTCTAAGCTATCATGGCTTGTATCATCTACTGTAACCTCCACTGGACTCTTTAATAGGTTGTAGCCTGCAGGAGCCTTAGTTTCTACAATATAGTATGTTCCATAGGCTAGACCCTTAAAGCTAGCATAACCATCCGTTGCAGAAGTGGCGGTAGTATAAGTGGAAAGACCATCATCACTTATTAAGGCTATAGGATCAGTTAAGGCCATAGCATCTTTTTCTGTTTTGAAAACTTGAAATTCTGCACCGTTTAAAGGCGTATCTGTACCAGTG
>DGDR01000043.1:2648-24157 GCA_002385545.1 Clostridium sp. UBA3947 | reverse complement strand
AAGAAGAAAAAAGGGAAAGTGAGATTACTTATTGCAGGAATTATATTTTTTAGTTTAGGCTCTATTACAGCCTTTAATCTTTTCAACATAAAAAGTCCTTCTAAGAATCCTGTAGAAATTTCTGATTCAAATAACCAAGAACCTAAAGATTCAAAGGATGATGAAAGCAAAAAGGAGCAAGATACAGAAAAACCATCTGTAGGAAATCAAACCTCTAATAACTCAGAAGAGGACAAGCCATCTGATTCTGAAAAGGAGCCTCAAAATACGGATAATGAAAATCCTACTCTTACTCAAGATACCGCAAAGGCTAAAGAGGTAATGAATTTTTTAAAAACTAGGGTTGATAATAACAAGGAAAAAAAGGTGGCTTACCTAACCTTTGATGACGGGCCTTCTACTACTGTAACTCCTTTGATTTTAGATATTTTAAAGGAACATGATATTAAAGCTACATTTTTTGTATTAGGAAGTTCTATTGATAAATCTGAAAAGGCTAAAGAGCTATTAAGAAGAATAGCTGATGAGGGACATACTATTGGTAATCATACCTATTCTCATAATTACAATTATCTGTACCCTAACAGAACCGTTAACCCTGATAACTTCATTGCAGATATAGAAAAAAATAATGAAGCCATCTCAAAGGCCTTAGGGAAAAAATTTGAATCTAAAATAATTAGATTTCCTGGAGGACATGGTTCCTGGAAGGGTACCGATGCAGTGGACAAGCTGTTGGAAGAAAAGGGCTACGTGTATATAGACTGGAACAGCTTAAATGGCGATTCAGAAGGGAAAAGCAAAACAAAGGATCAATTAATTCAACGATTCAAGGAAACCAGACAATATCTATCCTCCGATAGCGATCTGGTAGTTTTAATGCATGACACCTACGGTAAAGAAGAAACAGCAAAAGCCCTGCCAGAGATAATAAATATCCTTAAAAGCGAGGGCTATGAATTCTCTACTTTACACTAATATGCTCTGACATCTAAAAGGACGTTAGCACTTTTCACTATGTTGCTTTGTTTCAAAAAAAGGTTGATGAACTAGGGAGAGTATTTAGGACAAGCTTTATAAACTATTTCTATCATTAAAAGGACTGCTGCACAGCTAGCAAATTGCTGTTCAACAGTCCCTTATTATTGCAAAAATTTAATTGGTTAAATCAAAATATATAACCTTATTGCCCCTACCTATAGAGTATAGCAATGATTTTTTCCTTTCTCTTTTCATATGTTAGCTTCTACATCTCCTTTGCCTTCAAGTATTCTATAAACTGTCTAGCAACCCTAGGAGACCTGCCATTATGGCTTAGAGCAAATCTTTCTGCCTCTAGTTCCAATTCTTCATCTGGCAGCTTTACCTGATACTGAGCTGCTAGTCCATGAACAATCTCCAAGAATTGCTTTTTATCAGGCTTTGTGAAGGTGACAGAAAGGCCAAAACGGTCTGATAATGACAATAGTTCCTGGATTGTATCATTAATATGAATATCATCCCCAGTTCGGTCGGAGAAGGATTCCTTTACTAGATGTCTTCTGTTGCTAGTAGCATAAATAACCACATTGGAAGCCTTGGTTGAAACAGAGCCCTCCAAAATTGCCTTTAGGGCTGCAAAATCATCATCATCCTTGGCAAAGGATAAATCATCTATAAACAATATAAACTTCAATGGATTTTTACTAAGCCTATCCATTATGGCAGGCATATCCCTAAGCTGCCTTTTTGTAACCTCTATAAGCCGTAGGCCCCTATCCTTGAATTCATTGGCTATTGCCTTCACCGTAGAGGACTTACCAGTACCTGCATCTCCTCTAAGAAGTACATTAGCAGCAGGTTTTTCTTTCAACAGGGCTAAAGTGTTTTCCACTACTATTTTTCGCTCAGTCTCATAGCCTTCTAGCTGTGAAAGTCTTATGTTATCTGGATACTTCACAGGAATTATGTTTAGATCCTTTAGCATAAACACATGATATTTAGCAAAGATTCCATAGCCATAGGAAGAAATATTTCTTATCCTATCCAAATATACACTAGTAAAGTCTATAGCTGAAGTATCCCAACTAGCTAAAAACCCAGCATAGTTTATAGCTTTTCTAAGCTGCTTAGGCGTTAGTTGTGCTATTTCCTCTAATACCTTCAACTCGTAGCGCAGACTTTCTTCAAGGTCTTCACTTACCCTTAATCCTTCAGCACATCTTAAAATATAAGGATTTTCATCTTCTAACACCCTGCTTAATATGTAATCAGTAAGATTATCCCTTTCCTCTAAGAGGGCTGATGCAAAGGCGGAGTAACGACTTACCTGTTCTGTTAAATCCTCAGTACCACAGCTTAACAGCTCCATCAAAGTTTTTATTACCTTATCCTTTAGGAGCTTTCTAAATATAACTAAAGAATGAAGCTTAATATTATAATCCTGTAAATTATTCATACCTTAACTACACGCCTTTCCTAAAGTTTACTACCAATATTTTTATTTTAACTCAGCTTTTCCAAAAATAAAAGGCTATGGTAAGTAAAGCTATAATTATATAAAGAAAAAGCCCAAGAGCATAGCCCTTGGACTTTTTCTTTGTTAAGAAGAAGGGGGATTCCTTACTACCATTAGATAATACGATTTCTTTATGACAGTTTAATGGCAAGAATAAGTATTATCTGTTAATTATTTATTAATATTTTGTTAACGAATATGATTGTCCTATATCAGCTCTATACCTTAGGCTATGGTATGCCTTGGGTTCTTGCTCACAATTTCTATAGCTATCACTGCTTCTTTTATTACATCTGCTCTGAACTGAACCACAAGCTCATTAACCTTGGTATAAACTTCTCCCCTTTCAGTGGCTACATAGTAAGGTTTTAAATGGTTTAAAGTAATAGCCTTTATGTCATCCATACATTCTCTACAGATACACAAATCCTTATAATCCTTAATAATAGAAGGTAAAAGTAAATCTACTATATCCTCCATATAGTTCTTAACCATTTTCCCTACTCCCTTTTCCTTTTCATTAAATTAAATATAAAAAATTCCTTATGTATACATGATACCGCTTTTTGTAAATTTGTGTCAAGAGTTTTTTGCAAACGTTTTCCCCTATTTTTGCCACTAAAAAGCTGCCACCAACTTTTACAGTTAGCGGCAGCTATTATTATGCAAATAGTACTCTATCGCTTAAGCTACTATTTGAATTTAAGCTTTCAAAATGGGAAAGAAGCTTGTTAACAGTTAAATTCTTTTTCTGTTCTCCCTGAACATCTAATATAATCTTTCCTTGATCCATCATAAACAATCTATTACCCATCTTTATGGCATGGTTCATATTATGAGTTACCATAAGAGTAGTCATATTAAATTCTGATACTATTTTACCTGTAATCTCATTTATAGTTTCTGAAGTCTTTGGATCTAAGGCTGCAGTATGCTCATCTAAAAGCAAAAGCTTAGGCTTGCTCATTACTGCCATTATCAAGGAAAGAGCTTGTCTCTGACCTCCTGATAATATTCCAACTTTATTGTAAAGCTTATTTTCTAAGCCCAAATTGACCTCCGCCAATAGATCTTTAAAATAGGAAATATTTTTTCTTGATATACCCCAAGTTAGATTAAAAGGATTTCCCTTATTATATGCCATGGACATATTTTCTAATATAGTCATATTTGGAGCTACCCCAGCAGATGGATCCTGGAATACACGTCCAATATTCCTAGAACGCTTATATTCAGGCATAGTACTGATATCTACACCATCTAATTTTATAGTGCCATAATCTGATTGTATGAGACCTGAAATTACATTTAATAAAGTTGATTTGCCAGCCCCGTTACTACCTATTATTGTTATAAACTGTCCCTTTTCAACGTCCAGATCTAAGCCATCGAATACTACCTTTTCATTTATACTGCCAGCATTGAAGGTCTTATGCAGATTTCTTATTTGAAGCACTATTATCACCACCTACTAAGGATTTTAAATTCAATTTTTTAAAGGATACCCCATTTAAGGATAAGGCCAAAGCTACTATTATTGCTGTTACTAACTTTAGGTCTGATTGAACCATACCTATTCTCATAGCTAAGGCAATGGCTCCTTGATATAACACAGCACCTAAAAATACTGCTGTTGTTGCTTTTATAAAAGAAAGTTTTCCCCATATCATAGTAGAAATTTTTAAAATTGTTTCACCAATTATTACCGCTGCAAGGCCTGTTACTACCATACCTGTACCCATACCAGCATCTGAGTAACCTTGACTTTGTGCAAAAATAGACCCAGATAGAGCTACTAAGGCATTTGCAATAACAAGTCCAAGCACCTTAACAGAATTTTTATTAACTGCTAATGAGGTTACTAGCTGTTCATTATCTCCAACAGCCCTTAAGATAAACCCCCTCTTAGTCTTTAAAAACAAATCGATACCAAGCTTCACCAACAAGGCAAAAGCTAAAACAATTAATATTCTTATCTCACTCTTTCCGTACCTTGGGAATATTATATTCGCAGAATTTAAGGGTACATTAGCTGAGTTGTCCATAACCCTTATATTCACCGAATACAAGCCCATCATTACCAGAATACCTGACAATAGACTGTTTATCTTTAGTCCCACGTGGAGTAAGCCTGTTACAAGCCCCGCTAGTCCACCTGCAATTAAGGCTAACAAACAAGCTACAATGGGGTTCCCCCCCTTGCTTACTAACCACGCAGCTGTAACGGCAGCGCCTAGGGGAAAAGTTCCATCTACTGAGAGGTCTGCTAAGTTGAGGATTCTATAAGTTATATATACACCTACTGCTAATATTCCATATATAAGGCCTTGCTCCATTACAGTTTGCAAAATTTCCATGTTATTTTACCCCTCCAGTTACCTTTTCGGCTTTATCTAAAATGTCACTTGGTACATCTATTTTTAATTTCTCTACAGCATCGGTATTTATCACTAATTGCAAATCTTCAAGTAAGGTTATAGGAATATCCTTTGGCTCTTTACCATTTATTATTTCTACTGCCTTAAGACCTGTCTCATATCCAAGCTTATAGTAGTCAATACCTGAAGTTGCAACGGCTCCGTTCTTAACCATTCCTGCTTCTGATGCTATTATAGGAATGTTTTTACTATAACACTTTTCTACAAGTAATGGCATTGCAGAAGCTACTGTATTATCTGTAGGAACATATATTACATCCACCTTATCTAAAGCATTAGTCACTGCTTGAGCAATATCATTAGTACCAGTTACCCCAATTTCTATAATCTCAAAACCAAAGTCTGGTGCAGCCTTTTTTGCTGATGCTACTTGTACTTGTGAATTCTTTTCAGCTGTATTGTATACAACGCCTACCTTTTTAGCATTTGGAATCAACTTCTTTAACAAATCAAATTGCTTGTCTATTGGCACATCATCAGAAGTACCTGTTACATTGTTTCCAGAGCTTTCTAAGGACTGAGCTAGTCCAGCTCCTACTGGATCTGTTACTGCAGTTATAAGAATTGGAATCTTATTAGTCTTATTTACAGCTGCCTGTGCGGAAGGAGTTGCAATTGCAAGGATCATATCTACTTTGTTAGAAACAAAGTTTGCTGCTATGGTGTTAGCTGTTGATTGCTGATTTTGAGCATTCTGAAAATCTACCTTTAGATTCTTGCCCTCTTCATAGCCCTTATCCTTTAAAGCAGCTAGGAAGCCTTCTCTAGCAGAATCTAGTGCAGGATGTTCTACCAGCTGGCTTATTCCTATTTTTATCTCCTTTTTATCCTTTAGTGCTGCATTGTTTGATTCACTACTGCCACAGCCTGCTAGTAGTGAAAGCCCCATTAGTACGGCCACAAGGCCTGCCAATTTTTTTACTACCATACTACCATTCCCCCAAATTATTTAGTTTATTAAACATAAACATGAAGTTTGTAGAGTAAGTACCGTAAGAATGCAAAAAACTCCCCAATAGGAGAGTTTTATATAAAAGTATACACTAATCCGCTATAAATCCTTTTTCTCCTACCATCCTACATTCCTACAAACTTACCTTACACATTTCTACAAACTACACCATGCTACATAACTACTACAATTGACCGGCTTATCCGGTTTGCTTAAATTCTATAATTTTTTTGAGCCCTTGTCAATAAAATTTTAATCCTTAGGTATGGATCTATGACCTAAGCCTATAACCACTTCATTAAGGTGTAATAAGCCAATACTCATGAATATACACAAGCTTAGATGCTCCCCATATCGTGCTATTCCTATTTTACCTCCAACATTAAGTCCATTAGCCTTGGCAGCCAATTGAGCTATGGCTTCTCTGGCAGCACCAGCCACAGCGCCATCGTAAACATGGCCTTCCTTTATAAGTCCACAGCGCTTGGAGGCCACTAAAGCTCTCTCTATTATTTTAGGAATAGAATTATTGATATTACCTCCCACATCTACAGCCACTGTTAAAATCCCTTTAGCTCTAAATTCTTCTTCTAATTGCTTTTCTTCTTCCCTACTAGCAATGGCAAGTCTTACAGCTGCTTTTGCTACATCTACACTATCTATAGCCATTATATTCGCCTTCCCTTCTATTGTTTAAAAAAATTAGTTCTGACCCTTCTGAATCTTTTCTGCTAAATCATTAAGATAAATCCATCGCTCCATTTTTTCCTCCAGCTTATTCTCAAGCTCTTCCTTTTCTTTTAGGAGCTCTTGAAGCAAGGTATAATCTGCTGCAGCTTTATTAATTTTCTCCTCTACTTCCTTTAACTTTTCTTCTAAATCACTTATTATGCCATCTATTTGCTCATATTCTCTCTGCTCCATGTAGGAAAATCTCAAGGCTTTTTTCTTTTCTTCTATTTTATCCACAGTAGCCTTGTTTTTATCCACATTTTCCTTGTACTTTTCCTCATCTATCTTAGCAAGCTTTTCTTCCTCCATCTTTAAGCTATAGTCTGAATAGTTACCTGCATACTGAGCTATTTCTCCTCCCTCTTTAAAGGCAAAGATCTTCTCCGCTATTCTATCAAGGAAATACCTATCATGAGACACAGCTATAACTGCACCCTGAAAATTATCTATATAATCCTCTAATATAGTTAGAGTTTGAATATCTAAGTCATTGGTAGGCTCATCTAACAAAAGTACATTAGGTGCTTCCATTAGCACTCTCAATAAATACAATCTTCTTTTTTCTCCACCAGACAGCTTTTCTATAGGAGTCCATTGAGTCTCTGGTGGAAACAAAAACCTCTCCAGCATCTGCGAGGCTGTTATTTTCTCCCCTTCTGCCGTAGTTATATATTCAGCAGCCTCTCTTATGTATTCAATTACCCTCATGTCTTCTTTTATAAAGTTATTCTCTTGAGAATAAAGACCTATTTTAACAGTCTCACCAACATCCACATAACCGCTATCTGCCATTAATTTTCCAGCAATGATATTTATCAATGTAGACTTTCCCATACCGTTAGGCCCTACAATACCTATTCGATCATCTCTTAATACAATATAGTTAAAGTTTCTTATTAATATTCTATCACCGTAGGCCTTGCTGATATTATTTAATTCAATTACCTTCTTACCTAGTCTACTACTGCCCACAGAAATATCGATCTTATCCTCCACCTTCTCCACTTCCTGTGAAGAAAGCCTTTCAAAGCGGTCTATTCTAGCCTTTTGCTTAGTAGTTCTAGCCTTAGCTCCACGTCTAATCCAAGCCAGTTCCTTCCTCAAAAGGTTCTGCCTTTTAGCCTCATTGGCCTCTTCTATTTCTAATCTTTCAGCCTTTTTCTCCAGGAAGCTTGTGTAGTTACCCTTGTAGGTATATAGCTTTCCCCTATCTAGCTCTATTATTTCATTGGCCACTCTATCTAAGAAATATCTGTCATGGGTAATCATTAGCAGAGCGCCCTTTCTTTTATTGAGGTACTGCTCCAACCAATCAATTGTGTCATTGTCCAGATGGTTTGTAGGTTCATCTAGAATTAATAGATTAGAAGGCTGAATCAAGGCTGCTGCTAGAGCTACCCTCTTTTTCTGACCTCCAGATAAAGCTCCCACCCTTGCATTAAAGTCCGTAATACCTAGCTTGCTTAATATGGATTTAGCTTCACTTTCTAGAGTCCATCCATTTAAAAGATCTATTTGCCCAGTAAGCTTCATAAGTTGCTCACTAGAACTGCCCTTGTTTATAGCCTCTTCATACTCTCTCAGCAGTCTCATAACTGGTGAGTTTCCCTTAAATACCTGCTGAATAACAGTGTTATCCTCATCAAAAGCTGGATTTTGTGAAAGATATTCTATTTGAAGAACATTAGAGCGAATTATTCTGCCCTCATCCACCTCTTCTACTCCAGCTATCACCTTTAGCAAGGTGCTTTTTCCCGTACCATTTATACCTATAAGGCCAATTTTATCGCCATCATTTATTCCAAGATTTATATTATTAAATAGTTTTTTCTCACTATAGCTTTTTGTAATACCTTCTGCGCTTAATAGATTCATCTTACTTCCTCTCAACTGTTTTTTAATTATTTTATATCATATAGACATAAAAAGAGCAAATGGTTAGAATTAGCACCCTTTTAGGCTCTTAATTTTTATAATTTCCTTTACAATAAAAAAGGACTGCTGCACAAGGAACAAGTCAGTTCTTGTGCAACAACCCTATTAAAGAAGCTATACATATTTCTTTACTTCGTTCTCAAAGGCTTCAATAGATACTTCATTACAGAACTTTCTCTTTAATGTATGTATATCTATACCAATTATCTTATTATCCTCTATCTTTAAAGCACCCTGCTGAGGGTTTAAGCAGGAATAAGGCATTGCCTCGCTATCCTTCTCACTAGAGTCTAAAAACATATAGTATTGCTGACCAATTTTAAAGTAATCCTCACTATCAAAATTATTAGCTATAACTCTACAGCCGTCTCCTAGCTGCTTAACATATACCATTTCTCCTTCATTTAAGGTACCCTTTAAGGTCTTTAAAACCTTAACCTTTGAAACGGTATATAAATAGGATATAGCTTCACCATCTCCATAGGACCCCACCTGAATTTCTTTAACATACTTATCAACAATCTCGCCTTTTATTGCTATTTTACTCTCTTTAACAACCTCTTCTAAGGATTCATAGTTTGGATAATTCATACTGATTATCTTAGTTATATTTCCAGAATCCAAGTTACATTCTATCTTTTTCTTCTTGGCTAGCTTCTTATATAGTAGTAGAGATATCCCTACCGCACCAGCAGCTGCTACACCTGCTGCCACACCGATAGCCACTTTATTTTTCCTCAAAATACCACACCCCTTCTCACCATATAAATACATTATATCCCTCTTTTTACTCAATTTCAATTATTATTGCAGCAAATTTCTGTTTATCATCATTTTTCTCATAAGCTGGAACTAATATTTTTTTGCCCGAGGGGCTCCAAAAAATATATGGGAAGCTTTGTGGTATATTATCTGCCACTTTCACTGACTTGCCAGAAGAAATTTGAGCTATATATAACTGTTCTCCCTTGCCAGAATCAGATGAAACCAAGTAGGCTAGCTTATTTCCACAGGGAGACCAGCTAAATCCCCCTACTCCTACTCCATGGTATATTTGTAACCTTCTTTCTCCATTCTCATCTGTAATATCCAAGCTTTTTCTACCTAAAGAGACCTTGGCAAAATTAGATCCATCCCTAGAAGGAATAAATTCTGCAGTTTCTTGAAGTAATAGTTTTGTTTCTTTTGTAAGAATATCATACTTATACAGCTTATATTCATCGCTTACATAGTATATCTTATCCCCTACCCTTATAGGGTCTCTCATAAGGCCTTGAGCTTTAGGAGCAATTTGCTCTCTGCGACCATCAAGCCCAGCAACAAAAACTCCTCCCTTAGTGTAGGAGAAGAAAATTACTGATTTATCATCTGTCCATCGTCCTATGCCTAAAGGTATTTCATCCAGCTCTGTAACCTGAATTGCTTTATTGGTAGTTAGATTATAAATATAGCCCGTTCCCGTTAGTTCGCTACCCTCTACGTAAAAAATATACCTTCTATTTGGAGATACTGCTGCATATGATATATCCTTCTCCGATGCTATCAAAAGGCATTCCTCACCGGTTTTTAAATTGTATTTATATATATTTAATGGATGCCCCTTTTTAATAATTATGTTTTCTTCATCTAACCAACCTAACGGATTGATTTCCTCAATCCTTTTTACCTTACTAGGCTTTATGTTAGAACCACTCATCACTGTGTCTTGCTTCAGAAGCTTATTCACCTTATAGCCATGGAAGCCTAATACAAGTACCCCCTGAAATATTAATAAAAAACCTATCCCAATTATTATGTTTTTTTGATTGGACCTAATGTTCAATCCTAACACCTCCACAAAAAGCTTATGGTGTTAGTATTAGTAAAAAATTGCTTTCTTATTACTTGCTCATAGTAAATTGTAACAAGAAAATCTCCCTACCACTTTTAAAAATATAAAGCTCATTTTTCTGTAGATTAAAGGCTTCCTTTAGTTTTTCTTCATCTTCCTTAAAAAGAGTAAAGGCTTCTATAATTTTATCTTGAAAAAATTGTTCTAACAAGGATATGATGCTTTCTATTATAAATTTCACCTTATAATTATTTACTGCATCGTCATATTGCTTATTATCAAAAATAGGATAGATCCAATAATCCAATCTATCCATAAAAGTCTCTTTCCACTCCTTAAGGCCTATTAGATGAAAATTAATATTTACATTACAATGGTCAGCAAAATATTGCTCCATAACCAATAAAGGATCGCTACCTTTGCCAAGTCTCCTAAAGCTTATGGTAGTACAGCAAGGTATACTAAACATTGAAAGTATATCTGAACAGCATTGAAAGTAGCCTTCTATTATCGTATATTTTGCATAATCCACTGCTATCACCATTCCCAAAAATTTTTACGAAAATTATTATAACATATATTTCCATTTGCACGATTATATTATTCTCTTTTTACAAAAATTTAATTACTAGCTTTCAGCTTCCTAGAAAACACTATCATATCCCTGTTTTGCTTCCATCCCTCACTAATCCAAAAGTCTTGCTCATCATAATTATCATCCATTACAAAGAGCCTACATTCTTTAACGCCATCTATACTAAGCTTCCTGATAAGCTCATTAATCATATCACTCTCAATGCCCTTTAATCTATAATCCTCTCTTATTGCCAAATGATATATATAGGCACTTTGCCCATCACTTCCGCATAATATACTTCCAATAATTTGGTTTTTATGCTGACATACTAGGTTATAGGATGAATTCCTTCTTAAAAACTTTTCAAATTTGTCCCTTGAGTCTATTTGCCCATCCCCTATATCTGGCTTGTGTTCCCATAGCTTTAACAGTTCCTCATAATCCTTGATGTCCATTTGCCTGATTATCACAATTATTCACCCCAATCTATTTTTATAAAAAAGCTGTTCTGTAGTTTTTAAAAGTCAGAGGTCAGAAATTTAGGATAATTTTGCGAAGTGCAAAATTTAATATTTTTAACATTCCAATAGCACTAACTTTATTTTTGCTTATATGTAAAATTTTTCCTTTACTATTTTAAAAAAAGACAGAAATAATCTTAATCCTAGTATTTCTGCCTATTGTTCAAAATATATTAATTAAATTATGATTTCACCAATCAGTATATAACAGGTGATGCTACATATCTGCTTAAGCCTTCAAACACTGGCTGCAGATTGGGTAGCTTCAAAAAATCCTTAGTAGTAACTAAATGAAAAGGCTTATCAAACTTTGCTATGCCACTTCTTGTTAAAACCTCCGATACAAATTGAGAGCAGAAGTAATGTCTTTTCCTAGGCTTGTCCATATGTAAAACAATATAAAACAATCCGAGAAAATTATATCTATAATGATGTCTCTTTCTCTTAAATTCCTCTATTATTTCTTTGACCTTATTATATTGCTCATCAGTGACTGTTATTCTGTATATAGCGCATCTACAATTAGGAAACATTTTATAAACTCCATCATAGATGCTTTCTTGAGCAAATCCACCACTAAAAGGATTTGATGGATTTATTCTACCGAAGCTATACATATCACTAAGGCTATTCTCTAAGCTTATGGAAACATGATTATATTTTTGCTTTGTATATAGCTTAATTAGAGTAGATAGCCATGTACCAGTTTGTGATATTACTATATAAATAGACTTCACGCTCATCTCCCCCAATAGCAGAATATATTTTATTATATAATAAAAGTCTATTAAAATCAAAGTTTTAGTTCTAAGGGGAAATTATTGCATGTTGGTATAATTTAATACTTTTAATTTATCTAAATAAAATGAATTTCTTCAGCTTTTAAGACACTTATATTCTCACTAGCCAAAGTTTCATTCCATTCCCTAATTACTTGTGGTGCATTTTGATTATTGTTGGTATGCCCATCTGCCACCAATACTACATCATATCCTAATGCTTTACCGTCTCTACAGGTAGACTTAATAGCTCCTTGTGTCATTAATCCAGTAACAACTATTCTCTCAATTTTTTTACTTTGTAATATTTCATGAAGATTAGTGTTTTGAAAGGCGCTGATTTGCTCTTTTCTTAATACAATATCGTTAGGTCTAAGATTAATTCTTGGATGCATATTCATGCTTTTTTCACCTAGTCCCACCAAAACTTCATAATAACGTTGAACATGTATAACTTGAATGTTAGCTTCATGAGCCTCATTTATAAGCATTTCCACCGTATTCAAAAAACTTTCTGCATTATAAACCGAAGTTGCCGCTCTAAAGAATCCTTTTTGTATATCAATTACTATGAGCGCAGTATTACTTGAAGTGTATCCCATATCATCCCCTCCAATATTACATCTTCTTATATTATATTACATATATTGGTATTTTTAAATACTTTTTTCAATTTTTCTTAAGCGATTTTTTAAACCTGCTGTCACAATATCCTATAGAAATGTCTGAACACCTCTTTTTATGCGGGATGCAAGATATTATTTAACAACTTCTCTAGAGGCAAATTGGCTATAATAATTTTCTTTTATATCCTATCTCTTATACCTAGTCCGACAATTTATAGTAAAAAACTAACCACTAGTTGATAGCATAATAAGAGCATAGACACTAATAAGTAGTCCAAAGGATAAGTATGCTAGTCCCTTCCCTTCCTTCACTGTCAATTCAAAGCCAAAATAGTTATTGTCCGTTTTTTCAACAGGTAGATTATTAACATTAAGAGGATTCTTCACCTTATGGTTTCTTTTGTACATATATAACAATACAAATACAAGACCTACTGTAAATGGTATTGCAAAAATAAAACTAGCAATTACAGATATAACATCGTTTCCAGAATTAGCTGCGGACTCCATCATCTCCTGCAATTGTTCCTCTGATAACAGCTTAAGCAACTGCTGTGTAACTACACTTATTGAGTTAAAGGTAAAGTGACACAAAACAGAAGACCAAATTGAATTAGTAGCTCTTACCATATAAGCAAAAATAAATCCTAAGGCAAAAGTATATAAGGATTGCTGCATATCCATATGCAATATGCAAAATACTACTCCATTAGCTAAACAAGCTACTAGGGTACTTGTTTTTTTGCATCCATGTAGAAATATTCCTCTGGTTACTACCTCCTCACAGATAGCTGGAGTAATAGCCATAGCAAATAGCATTGTAGGGAATGACATAGATTCTAATACTTCAAAGGCCTCTTCTACTGGATTCTCAAAAAATAATCCTGTTAACCCAGAAAGAAACCCCGCCAAAGGACGAGCTAAAAAAGCAACTAATATTGATAAAAGTATGTCTACAAAGGAAATTTTATTAAGGCTAAAAACCTTTTTAGGCGACTCCTTACTTATAAGTATATAAATTAATGCTGGTAGCAAAAATAAAATATATTCTGCAATAGCCACATAATTATACATTCCAAGCAAATTAGTTAAAGCCCGTCCTGCAACCCCTGGAATAAAAACAGAAAACATAATTACCAATATCATAAATAAATTTGCTTTAACGATTCCCTTCATTTTCTTCCCCCTGTAAATTTATTTTAACTATCTCCGACTGACTACCAACTCTTATAGGCGGCCCCCAAGTTCCATAACCACTGGATACAATAACATTTAAAGAACCCTTTGTCATATGCCCATAATCCAGTTCAAAGATTCTTGAAGTTATAAGGTTTATAGGTGCTATTTGTCCCCTATGGGTATGTCCTGATACCATTATATCTACACCAGCCTCTTGAACCTTATCAAATTCAACTGGTTGATGATCCATCATTATTATAGGCTTACTTTTGTCAACTTCCTTTAAAATATCATCTATAGCTTTTCTAGTTGAGCTATTGCCTCTAGCTATGGAGGTATCCACTCTACCAACTATGTAAAAGTTATCATTAACTAAAACAGCTTCGTCCTGTAAAACCTTCAAGCCTGCAGCCTCATATTCCTTTACAACTCTATCAAGTTCTTCATTAAAGCCCTCATGGTTTCCAAGAACAGCATAAACCCCATAAACACTGTTAATATCCTTTAGGATATCCTTTATATTATACTCTATAAAGGGCTCTAATTCACTGTCTATAATGTCCCCTACCATCAATACCACATCAGGATTAAGCTCATTAATCTTATCCACCAATTTTCTTACTCTTTTATCATCTACCACATTGCCAATATGTATATCACTTACCATTACAATCTTTAAATCCTTGAAGCCTTTATCAACGGTCACATTATAAGATGAAACCTTAACGGTATTAGCAGACCATATTCCAAATGTAAAAAGTCCTATTAGGAAGGCTGTCACCACTAATGACAAGGATATCTGAAGCTTACTATTACTGAGTAACCCTTCTATCCTATGCTTGACTAGCTTCTTTAGGATAAGCTTCACCAAATCTATGAAAATTAAAACTATAAAAATATAGAAAAGCATCCCAAGCCATAGGCTACCTACAAGTTCCAAAAACAACACTAGCTTATTAGGATATTTACTTAGCAGCTTAGCAATAATATAGGAAAAAGAAATAATCCAAAAGATAATCCAATATACCTTTTTCTTTACAAAGCGGATATGAGAAAAGATGCCCTTCCAAATTCTTTTACCTATATAGTAGTTAATGAAACCGTAAACACTGATAAAAGCAATAAGAAAAAGAAAAAATAACAGTCTAGATAAAACACCGCTTGCTATCATTCTAATTCTCCTCTTAACCACTGCAAAACAGCTGTAACAGTTTTATTTCTAATTTCCTGTCTATTACCAGATAAATTAAGCTTTCTAACTTGTATCTTGCCATCTATGTATAAGGCTGTATAAACTAAGCCTACTGGCTTCTCCTTGCTTCCTCCTCCTGGCCCTGCGATGCCTGTTACGGAAATTCCCACCCTAGTGCCGGTTAGCTTTATAAGTCCTTCTACCATTTCTCTAGCAGTTTCTTCGCTTACTGCGCCGTATCTTTCCAAAGTCTTTTGTGATACGCCTAATAGTTGCATCTTTGCTTCATTAGAATAGGTTACTATACCATGGGTTAACACTGCAGATATTCCTGGATAATTAACTAAGGTAGCAGAAATTAGTCCACCAGTACAAGATTCTGCTGTAGATATAGTCAAGCCTTTATTAACTAACAGCTCTCCAACAATCATTTCTATGTCATTCATAATATTCCTCCTAATTAAAAGCACCAGAAGCCTTTCTTTGTCATATGCTCTGATGCTTGGTAGATTCATATTAAGATTGCCTTCTTATAGTATTATTACATTAATCACTCAGTTTATTATATCATAAGGCGCTATATAAAACCATAATTTATTAAGCAGCTAGTATACATAATTGTATTTCCAGCTGCTATCTTTAAATAAATCCTTTATGTAATCTGAATAATTTTTGTGCTTTCTAATAATACTAAATTAGGCTTCTCTTATGGCAGAAAGATAAACTTTGTCATTATCCTTTGTTTTTGAATAAATAGAAAACTTTTTTTCCTGTAACAAGCTACATATAATATTGATATCTTCATCATTGACCTTGTCAAAAACTACAGTAAAGCTATCGTTTAAGTCTATTAATTCAATATAGTCGCTAATATTACTGTAGTCACTTAGGTTTATTTCCCCTTTAATGTCTAACTTGTATTGAGACATGAAAAAGCACCCTTCCATTATATAAACTGAGATATATTCTTATTTATATCCAATTAATATTCCGTTTATGTATACTTTTAGAAATTTTATGAAAATATAAAGGTGGCCTATGTGGCCACCTTCTTTAAACTGCTTCATTTTGATTTTTAGCATTTTCAATTATTTTAGCTGCTTCTACTGGAGGAACCTCTTCATATCTATCAAACTTTAAGCTAAAGCTTCCTCTACCCTGGGTTATAGATCTTAAATCTGTTGCGTATTTAAACATTTCTGCCATTGGAACCTCAGCCATAACCTTCTGTCCGTTTTCAACAGGTTCCATACCTAGAACCTTTCCTCGCTTCTTGTTAATATCTGCCATAATATCTCCCATGTATTCATCTGGAACCTCAACTTCCAAATGCATAATAGGTTCTAATAAAACCGGATTAGCTGCCTCCATTCCTTTTTTGTAAGCTAATGATGCTGCTATTTTAAAGGCCATTTCTGAAGAGTCTACAGGATGATAGGAGCCATCATGTAAGGTAGCCTTTAGCCTAATAACAGGATATCCTGCTAATACACCTCTTCTCATGCTCTCTCTTAAGCCCTTTTCAACGGCAGGTATATACTGTCTAGGAACAACCCCTCCTACTATAGCATCAACAAACTGAAGATCTGTTGAATCATCTCCAGGCTCAAACTTAATCCATACGTCTCCATACTGTCCATGACCTCCAGATTGCTTTTTATGTTTTCCTTGGACATCTGAAACCTTTTTAATAGTTTCCCTATATGGTACCTTTGGAACCTGTAGGTCTATATCTACACCAAATTTGTTCTTTAGCTTGCTTGCAACTATCTCTAAATGAGTTTCACCGATACCAGAAATAATAGTTTCTGCATTCTCTGTATCTCTGCTAACAACAAGAGTAGGATCTTCGTCTAAAAGCTTTTGCAAGCCTGCTGATATTTTATCCTCATCACCTTTTGCCTTAGGCAATACACTGAAAGAAATCACTGGTTCTGGGAAATTAATCTTATCGTACACCACTTTATAACTTGGGTCACAGAGGGTATCACCAGTGCTAGTATACTGTAATTTAGCTACAGCTCCTATATCTCCAGCTATAATTTCTGAGGCTTGAATTTGGTTTTTACCTCTTAAGAAATATAAACTTCCGATTTTCTCTGCCTTACCCTTATTAGAGTTATAAACAGTGCTATCTCCCTTTAGCTTTCCTGTTATAACTCTAAACAATGAAAGCTTACCTACAAATGGGTCTGCAATGGTCTTAAATACTAAGGCTGAGAATGGTCCTTCCTCTTTTAGTCTAATGAAAACCTCTTCATTGGTCTGCATATCCACAGCCTTTTGAGGAATAGCATAGTCCGGAGATGGGAAGCATTCTACAATATCCTCGAGCAAGGTATCTATACCTATAGACTTCAAAGCACTTCCACACATTACTGGAGCTATATCCCCTGATGCACAACCTGAAATTAGTCCCTTGTATATTTCTTCATCACTTAATTGTCCTTCACTGAAATATTTATCTAAAAGCATTTCATCTGTTTCTGCTACTGCTTCCATAATCATTGTTTTACATTCGTCAACCTTATCCATAAGTTCTGCTGGTATTTCCGCTATTTCCATTTTCTTGGTCTTAGGATTATATATTCTAGCCACCCGTGATATTACATTAATTACACCTTTAAAATCTGCTTCACTACCAATTGGATATTGTATTGGCACCACTGATATTCCGAATTTATCCTTCAATTGCTGTAAAACCTTTTCAAAACTGCTGTTCTCTCTGTCTAGCTTGTTAATAAAGAAGGTTCTTGGAAGCTTTATTTTATTAACGTAATTCCAAGCCTTTTCCGTTCCTACCTTTACTCCTGAAGTTCCGCTGATTACTATCATTGCCACATCCACTGGTCTCATACCCTGGATGTACTCACCTACAAAGTCAAAGTATCCTGGTATATCAACTAAATTAATTTTGATATTTTCCCACTCGATTGGAGCTATAGAAGCTGATATAGAAATTTGTCTTTTCTTTTCCTCTATATCATAATCACTTGTTGTATTTCCTTCCTCAACCCTACCAAAACGATCTATTGCATTTGTACGATAGAGTAAGGCTTCTGTTAACGTTGTCTTTCCGGACCCACTGTGTCCAATTATACCAACGTTTCTTAGATTTGCGGTTTTATAGTCCTTCATACTGATACCCCCTAATATAGTTTGACTCGGTAACATACATAATATATTCTATCCCATAGATATTTTTTCCTCCCGAAATTATTAAAATTTTCTAAATCTTTAGACTATATAAATTATTACCTAAATCAAATGATTTATTCAGTGGATGCAATTTAATAATATTAATATTTTATTACCAATATACCTGTTGTACTTAGTAAAGTACTAGGGGGTGCTCATCCCCTTTTTCCCTTTGAAAGGGAGTTAGAACTTATAAGGCCTTATAAGTTCCTATAGAAAAAAAGATATAAAAAGCATATTTTGCTCTTTATATCTTTTGATTATGTTAAACCTTAAATCTCTCTATATTATTTGTCAAATTGTCAGCCATTGCTTTTACATTTTGCGCTACCTTATAAACATTTTGAACATTAGCTGCTTCTATTTCAGAAGCGGCTGATATATTCTTTGCTGATGATAAAACCTCTTCTGCAGTGGCAGATAATGATTCCACTCCGTTAATTATCTTATCCTTTTCCTTTACTGTACTATCAATAAGCTCATAAGCTTCCTTCATTTCAGCTAGAGAATTATTTACTTCCTTTTGAATATCATTAAAGGATACAACGGTATTTTCAACTACAGCCTCCTGGGCACTGATTTTCTCTGATATTAATGCCGTATCAGTAGTAACATCGTTGGTTTCAGATTTTATAGCCTCAACAAGGGCATTAATACTCTTTGATGATTCCATTACTTGCTCTGCTAGTTTCCTTATTTCCTCTGCAAGAACTGAGAAACCTCTTCCAGATTCTCCTGCTCTTGAAGCCTCAATAGCCGCATTAAGGGCAAGAAGATTTGTCTGCTCTGCCACTTTATTGATAACATCAGTAATCTCTTCAATTTTACCTACATCATTACCTAATACTTCGATTCTATCCTCAGCCTTTTCAAATAATACTCTAATATCTTTTATTGATAAAATTAAATTCTTAAGTTCTTCTGAACCCTTATCTGCATTCTCCTTTATTCTTTTACTGCTTCCCACTACTTCATGTGATTTCACATTAATATTATCTAAAGCTTGACTAAATTCTTCAAATCTTTCTGCCATATCAGAAATATGAATAGTTTGCTCATTTATAGCCTTAAACACTTCATTTAATGCACTTCTTACTACCTCCGAAGATGACGCTGCATTTTCACCAGCAACGGTCAGCTCAGCTGAAGCCTTATGCAATCCAGTCGTAGTAAGCTTCATTCCTTCTATCATTTCTCTTAAGGTTGTTATGGTATCATTAAGTCCATCCGTTAGCTTACCAACTTCATCCTTACTTTTGCATTGGAACTTCAAAGTTAAATCACCTGCTGCAAAATCATCTAGCCTATTAGTTATAGAATTTAATGGTTTAGTAAGACCTTTTGATATAATTAGAGCTGCAATTATTGCTAATAATAGTATTATCAAGGATATTGCAACTATCTCACCCATACCCTTCAGAATAAGCTTATTCATCTCACTTAAGGATATTCCAACATTTATGGTACCAATTGCAGCTGAAGCTTCATAGTATGGAAGAGCAACATTATATACTTTCTCTCCACTAGGAGCTGTAAATATAAAGCCTTCAATCTCCCCATTTTTTATCCGGGATTCTGATGCAACATTATTTTGGCTTGCAGAGCTTACTGCATCCACTTCATCATCAGTATTCTTCGTAGCACTTTCATCGCTACTAACTAGTAAATTCTTATCCTTATCTGCTATAGAAATATAAACAATATTTCCATAGCTCGCTTCTACTAAGCTTTTAAACTCACTTGTTATCTTATCTTTTTCACTGAGGTTCAATCCCTCAATCTGTCTACATATCTGTGCAATAAGAGTAGCTCCATCGTTCATCATTTGCTTCTTTACAGCACCAGTTACTTCATAGTAGGATATTCCCATAAAAGCCAAAGTATAAAATAGTGCTACAGACATTATTACAGCTACTATTTTTTTCTTCAAAGAATTAAACATATTGTGCCCACGACTCCTCGCATAATTTATTTTAAAAACCTCAGTTTTTTAATAATTCAACACATATAGTCAATTTCCTCTATTTTTTTGCAAAAAATCGAATACCTTTTCAAAAATAATCGCTGCTTATTAATTCCTAAAGGAATCTATAAGCAGCGACTAATTTATAGATTATTTAAGTGAGATACTCCAATTTTGATTATTATTATTGTCCCACTTGCTTCCATCAGTGAATACTAAATCTATGCTATTGGTAGCTGAAGCTGGCACATCTAGTGTCACTTCCCAAACATTATTACCCTTAGAAGTCATAACAGTATCAGTAACACTCTTCCATCCATCATAGCCCCAATGTATCTTTACATTAGAGGAGCCATGTAAGGTTCTTCCTTCAGCGTTATAGGTTATTGTTACCTTACTACCTGCTACTGGCTTGTTTGGAGTCCAAGAAAGTGTTGGTAGTGGCTCTGGAGCCTTTATATCTATACTCCAATCCTGAGAATTGTTGTTATCCCACTTAGTTCCGTCAGTGAATACTACATTAAGCTTGCTCTTAGCTGCACTAGGTACTGTTAATGTTACCTGCCATACGTTATTACCTTTTGAAGTCATAGCAGTATCAGTAACGCCCTTCCAACCATCATAACCCCAATGTATCTTCACATTAGAGGAGCCTTGAAGTGGTCTATTAGCAGCATAATAAGTTATTGTTACAGATGATCCAGCCTCTGGTAAGTTTGGAGTATAGGAGAAAGTAGTTGTTGGTACTGGATCTGGATCAGGATTTGATGATTCATCCTTAGTAATTGCAATGCTCCAGTCTTTAGAATTATTATTATCCCATGCACTTCCATTAGTAAATACTACATCTAGCTTGCTTGTAGCAGCTGTTGGTACAGTTAATGTAACTTGCCATACATTGTTACCCTTTGAGGTCATTTCAGTCTGAGTAACACCCTTCCAACCATCATAGCCCCAATGTGCTAATACTCTAGATGATCCTTGAAGTGGTCTATTAGCAGCATAATAGGTTATTGTTACAGAAGATCCTGCCTTAGGAGCCTCAGGAGTATAAGAGAAGGTTGTTGTTGGTATTGGATCTGGATCTGG
>DGDR01000043.1:0-2392 GCA_002385545.1 Clostridium sp. UBA3947 | reverse complement strand
TTGGATCTGGATCTGGTGTTACATCCTTAGTAACAGCAACGCTCCAGTCTTTAGAATTGTTATTATCCCATGCACTTCCATTAGTAAATACAATATCTAACTTGCTTGTAGCTGCTGTTGGTACAGTTAATGTAACTTCCCATATATTGTTACCCTTTGAAATCATATTACTGTCAGTTACGCCTTTCCATCCATCATAGCCCCAGTGTGCTATTACCTTAGAAGAACCATGAAGTGGTCTATTAGCAGCATTATAAGTCACTGTAACAGTTTGTCCTACTTTTGGTGTTGCTGGATTAAAGGTAACTACTTCTGTTGTTGTTGGAGGATTTGGATCTGATGGAGTGTTTCCATCCTCATTGTATAGAACTATAACCTTTCCACCAGGTATATGTCCAGTAATTCTTCCATTAGAAACGTATAAAGTAGCATTTGCAGTAGCTCTATTTGTATAAGTACCAGCCTTTAAGTTTGTTGCAGAATCTATATAAGTATCTCCACCTACATTAACGATAACCATACCCTTAGTTCCACGTTCAATTATCATAGTTTCGTTTCTTGGCCATCTTAAGTATTCGTTTTCACCAACCATAGCATTGTGGAACTTGTTAACAGCAACTATATCTGGTTGATTCCAATAAGTTTCATTTGGTCTAGCAAGATATCTAGCAGTTACATGAGCTCTTGCAGCGATTATTGAGTAAGCCATTTGTCTTTCCCATAAACCAAGACTTGTGGAAGCACCATGCTCATAGTCATCATGATTTTCTACATATACAAAGGATTTATTAGGATCCAAAGCAGTGTCATAGTGCCATATGGTTCCTAAGCCAGTTAAGTTTTTAGAAGTTACAGCATGTCTTAGTTGTCCACCATATCCATGAGCAGTGATATCAAAATATGTTAAATATGCCTGCTCATTGTCACCTCTATCTGGAAGTACTTCTCCAAATAGATATAAGCTATCCTTATTTTTTAGGCTTCCTAAAACTCTATCCCAATAGTTTCCTGCCCAAGGCTTACCTGCATCTTCACCTTTATTTGTTTCAATATGCTTAGCAGCATCAAATCTGAAACCACCAGCACCTGCATCAATACATGCATTTAGGAAATTAATATGCATATCCTGTACATCTGTTCTTTGAGTTGCAAGGTCTGGCAATCCTCCCATGTTCTTTTGAGTTACTTGATATCTGTCTGAATAATTGTCTATAGCACCTTGATTATGATAAAGCTCTGAACGCTTTAAGCTAGGGTCTACCATATCTGACCAACTTCCTGGGTAGTTACCTTCTGCCACATGATTTAAAACAGCGTCAACAATAATCTTTATACCGTACTTATTTGCTTCTGTACAAAGTGCCTTGAATTCTTCATAACTACCTAGTTGTGCATTTCCTATTGCAAAATTTGTAGGCTGATACAAAAGCCACCATTGTCCAGTACCCTTAGTACCTTGTACTGGTGATACTTGAATTGATTTATAACCTGCTTCAGCTATCTGTGGTAAAGTATTTTTAATATCATTAAATCTCCACATATATGCATGAAGCATTAAGCCGTCTTCAGTTCTACTTGGAAGTCCATAATTGCTTGCTGCATATGCTGTAACAGTATTTCCTATTGCACTATCCCCACTCTGTTTAATAGGAAATACTGATAAGCCTACTGCTAAGAAAGCAGCTAATAAACTTGGCAATACTCTCTTCTTAAACTTTTTCACTTTTCTTACCCCTTCTTTTTAAACTTTATATTTTTTGCCTAGAATCTCACAATGCTTATTGCTCCTTTCTCCCTCCCTACAATAAATTTGAGAAAATTCTATGCATATGATATAGAAATCAATTTCAAACCTTAATATTATAATTTAATCAAGATTGTCCATTGAAATTGAATTCTTTCGTAAAAATTAAACAACCAAATTGTTTTGGAACCGTTTGCATTCTAGGTGTTAACAAAATGCAAAATCAAATTATATGTAGACTAATACCAAGAATCCATAATTGATTTTTTAACATATTTTTCAGTTGTCTAATTTTTATTTTGTGGAAAATTTTAGTGAATACTCAGGAATGCCAAATAGAATAGTGTTTTATTTATTAGTATTATAGCATATTTCTCCTTTTTTCGTCAATTTATTTTGCATAATTGACAGTGAAAATGTTTACTGTTTATTTATTCTATATATGTAATTTGTTTTTATACTCTATTTCTCTCATAGGTTAATTAATGTTACCACCATCATCACTCCGCCCGCGAAAGACATAACATGTCTTATTCCGGGGTGACACGTAAGGATGATTCTCATCGCTGTGAGGCTTAACCTTCCTGTTCGGGATATTAATGAAGGCATACTTATTTTTATAAAAAAAAGCAGGCTATCGCCTGCTAA
>DGDR01000066.1 GCA_002385545.1 Clostridium sp. UBA3947 | reverse complement strand
AGATGTGTATAAGAGACAGGTATTGGATAGAATAGCAAATAGTGACTGTGAGATATAGAGGAGGTGTAATAATGGGGGAAAGCATTAACGGAAGAGCGGTGGCAGCTAAATATAAGGAAAACATTAAGGCTTTTACAGATTCTCTATTAAAAGCAGGTAAGAGAATACCTTGTATTGCAGCTATTATAGTTGGAGAGGATGGAGGCTCTCACTATTATTTAAACAATGTGAAAAAATTATGTTCAGAGTTAGGTGTTCATACAGAGGTACATATAAAAAATGATAGTATAAAAGAAGAGGAGCTTTGCTTATTAATTGCTAAGCTTAATAATGATGAAAAAGTTGATGGGATTATGCTCTTTTTACCTTTACCTAAGCATATTGATGAGAAGAAGGTAACGTCACTAATTTCCCATAAAAAAGATATAGATTGTTTAACGGACATAAATAATGGAAAGTTTTATAAAGGAGAAATTAGCTTTGTCCCTTGTACTCCCTTAAGTGTATTAAATTTAATAAAGAGCACTGGGGTAGAGCTTACAGGTAAAAGAGCTGTTGTTATAGGCAGAAGCAATATAGTTGGAAAGCCTACAGCTCAGTTATTGCTCAACGAAAATTGTACCGTTACTATATGTCATTCCAAAACTAGTAATTTGAAGCAGATATGTAGTGAAGCAGATATTTTGATTTCTGCTATAGGTAGGCCCTTAATGATTAATGAAGAATACGTAAAAGAAGGGGCTATAGTAATAGATGTTGGTATAACTTCTGTTAATGGGAAAATTACTGGAGATGTACAGTATGAAAAGGTCATAGAAAAGGCCGCCTTTGTAACACCGGTACCTGGTGGTGTTGGAGCATTGACCACAACTATGCTCATAAATAATGTTTGTGAGGCGTATAAGAGAAATGTATATTAAGGTTTTGACTGTTAGCGCTCTTAATAATTATATAAAAAAAGTTATGGACAATGATTACATATTAAATAATGTTCATGTTAAAGGCGAGATTTCTAATTTAAAGATACATAATAGCGGACATATTTATTTTAGCTTAAAGGATGAGTTTGGTAAGATTAATGCGGTGATGTTTAAAAGCGATGCTGAAAACCTAAGGTTTACACCAGAAAATGGTATGGATGTAGAGGTAACAGGGCGAGTTTCTTTATATCTAAAGGAGGGAAGCTACCAGCTCTATTGTAATAAAATGGAGCAAGTGGGTATAGGAGATCTATATGTGGCCTTTTTAAGATTAAAGGAAAAGCTTGAAAAGGAAGGCTTATTTGATGAGAATAGAAAGAAGCCTATTCCACCTTACCCAAGAAGAATAGGTGTAATCACCTCACCAACTGGAGCAGCTATCAGAGATATTATTAATGTTTCCACAAGAAGAAATAAAAATTGCAATATATTAATATACCCAGCCCTTGTGCAGGGTAAGGGAGCTAGCCAAGAAATTATAAAGGGAATAGAGTATCTAAATAATATAGAAGATATAGATACTATTATAATTGCTAGAGGTGGTGGTTCCATAGAAGAATTATGGAACTTTAATGATGAAGAATTAGCTTATGCCGTATATAACTCTAAGAAGCCTATTATATCAGGAGTAGGTCATGAAACAGATTTTACAATTATCGATCTTGTAAGTGATCGTAGAGCGCCCACTCCTTCCGCGGCAGCAGAAATCGCAGTACCTTCATTAGCAGAAATGGAGAAAAGAATAGAGGTGCTAAGAACCCTGTTACAGAATAGTATATACAATACTATAAATAGTAAAAGTAATGCTTTAGAAAGATTGAAAAATAGATTGAAATTAATTAGCCCCATTAATGAAATAGTGAACTCTTACAATCATATAGACAACTTAAAGAGTAAATTATACCATCATATGAAATTAAATTTAGAAGTAAAAAAGGAGCAGCTATCTAAGAATTATGCTCTATTAGCTGCTTACAATCCTTTAAATATATTAAATAAGGGATATTCTATAATACAGGATATGGATAACAATGTTATAAGCAGTATAGAAATGTTAAAAAAGCAAGAAAAGTTGAATATCCTTTTAAAGGATGGCAAAATAGAAGCAAGGGTTAGTTTTGAAGGAGAATAGCTATGGTGAAGAAAAAGGAAAGTTACGAAGATTTATTGTTGAAACTGGAAGATATTATAGCTAAAATGGAAAATGGGGATTTATCTTTAGATGAAGCTATTAAATATTATGAAACAGGTATGAAAACCTGCAATAGTCTTTATAAAATATTAAATGAAGCAGAAGGAAAAATAAAGCTTTTAAGTAATGGCGAAGAAATAGATTTTGATAGTGAGGAGAAATCATGATACTTGATGAGTTAAAAAATGAGGTTAACCAGTGGTTAAAGGACTACTATGAGCAGAAGATAGAAAAAAAGCAATATAACTCTTTAATATATGAGGCCATGTCCTATAGCTTATCAGTAGGAGGAAAAAGAATTAGACCAATTCTTTTATTACTTAGTTATAGCTTATATAAAGATAGCTATAAGGATGTAATAGAAATGGCTGCGGCTTTAGAAATGATTCATACCTATTCCCTGATACATGATGATTTACCTTGTATGGATAATGACGATTTAAGACGTGGAAAGCCTACTTGTCACAAGGTCTATGGTGAAGGAATGGCTGTTTTAGCAGGTGATGCTTTATTAAATGAGGCGGCAAGTATATTAGTGAAATTTGCTTTAAGCCATGGGGAAAGGGCCTTAAAGGCAGCATCTATTATACTTGATGCCAGTGGCACTGAAGGTATGATAGGCGGTCAAGTAGTAGATATTCTAAGTGAGGAAAAGAAAATTGATATTGATCAACTGAACTATATTCATAAAAATAAAACTGGAGCTTTAATAAAGGCTTCAATTTTAGCTGGAGCACTTATGGGTGGCGCTACTAAAGAAGAAATGGATATTTTAGCTGAATATGGTGAAAAGTTAGGCTTGGCATTTCAAGTTAAAGATGATATTTTAGATGTTATTGGAGAAACTTCTGTATTAGGTAAAAGTATAAACAGTGATATAGAGAATCATAAGACCACATATGTTACAGAATATGGATTAGAAAAATGTAAGCTTATATGTAGTAATTTAACACTAGAATGTAAAAACTTATTAGATAAATTAAATTTAAATACTGAAGAATTGCGAAAATTAACAGATTTTCTTTTGGTTAGAGAATACTAATATAAATGAAAAAAGTTAATTGATGGAGTTTCAAATTTATAAACGAGAAGGAAGATTTGATAATGTATAAAATACTTGGAAAGTTTGATGAACCTACAGCAATTCAAAAAATGACTTTAACAGAACTAGAAATACTAAGCGAGGAAATTAGGTCTTTTTTGATAGAGAAGGTATCAAAAAACGGAGGACATTTAGCTTCAAATCTAGGGGTAGTAGAATTAACTATAAGCTTATATAATGTCTTTGATTTTAAAAAGGATAGATTAATATGGGATGTAGGACATCAATCCTATGTCCATAAAGTATTAACAGGTAGAATGGAAGCTTTTGATACCCTAAGGCAATATGGTGGTTTAAGTGGTTTTCCTAAACCAGAAGAAAGTCCCTATGATATGTTTAAAACGGGACATAGCAGTACATCTATTTCTGCAGCCTTAGGTATGGCAAGAGTTAGAGATTTGAAAAAGGAAGATTATTGCATAGTCGCAGTTATCGGAGATGGTGCCTTGACTGGCGGTATGGCTATGGAAGCTCTAAATGATGTTGGAGATAGAAAGACAAAAATAATTATAGTATTAAATGATAACCAGATGTCAATTGCCAACAACGTTGGAGGAATATCTACCTACCTCAGTCAATTAAGAGTAGGACCGAGCTATACTAAACTTAAAAATGAGTTTAATTCTACCATGCTTAAGAGCCCTTTAGGTAAGGGTGTAGTAAATAGTATAAATAAAATTAAAGATAGTATAAAGCAATTTATAGTACCAGGAATGCTTTTTGAGGAAATGGGTTTAACCTATTTAGGTCCTATAGATGGACATAATATTAAAGAGGTAAGTAAGGTACTTGCTTTGGCTAAAAATACTGATGGACCAGTTATAATCCATACTATCACTCAAAAAGGAAAGGGATATGATTTTGCAGAAAAAAATCCTAACAAATTCCATGGGATTGGTCCCTTCGATTGTGATAGTGGTGAAATTTGCTTTACAAGTGGTGATACTTACTCTAAGGTTTTTGGTGACGAGCTTGTTAAGATTGCAGAAAAAGATGATAAAGTTATAGCAATAACAGCAGCAATGAAGGATGGTACAGGGTTAGCAGAATTTGCAAAAAAATTTAAAGATAGATTTTTTGATGTAGGAATAGCTGAACAGCATGCTGTAACTTTAGCGGCAGGTATGGCTAGAGATGGGGCTAAGCCGGTATTTGCTGTATATTCAACATTTTTACAACGGTCCTATGACCAAGTTGTTCATGATGTATGTATAAATAAATTACCAGTAGTATTAGCTGTTGATAGAGCAGGAATTGTTGGAGAAGACGGCGAAACACATCAAGGTATATTTGACCTATCATTTTTAAGTCATATACCGAATATGACAGTATTAGCTCCGAAATGCACAGAGGAGCTTAGAACTATGTTAAGGTGGGCTATAGACTATTCAGGACCAGTAGCTATAAGATATCCAAGAGGTGGAGATTCACAGGATTTACAGCTTGAAGCAGTGAAAAAGATAGAGTTAGGTAAATGGGAAGTATTGAAAAGTGGAGGAGACATAGCTATACTAGCAGTTGGTAAAATGGTTAGCCATGCTTTGCTAGCGGCGAAAATACTGGAAGAGGAAGGTATAGCTGTTTCTGTAGTTAATGCTTACAGTGTTAAGCCTTTAGACTATGATTTGCTTGATGATTTAAGCGAAAAAGGTTATAAAATTGTTACTATTGAAGATAATGTTATCAACGGAGGCTTTGGCTCTTTGGTATTAAGTTATATATGCAATAATAATAAGAATAATATTGAAATTCTAAATTTAGGATATAAGGATAGTTTTATTCAACAAGGAAGTCCTGACTTATTGTATTCATTGTTAGGCTTAGATCCTAAAGGAATTGCAAAAAGTATATTAGCTAGATTTTATAAAAGGAGTTAAAGATGAGCAATACTAAAGAGAGATTAGATTTATTACTTGTTGAAAAAGGTATGTTCCAATCCAGGGAAAAAGCTAGGGCAGCAATAATGTCAGGGGATATTTACGTAAATGGTATTAAGATTACTAAATGTGGACATATTGTAAAAAAAGATAACTCTATAGAATTTAAAGGCAATACAATGCCCTATGTAAGCCGTGGTGGATATAAATTAGAAAAGGCCATAAAAACATTTAACATTCAATTAGCAGGTAAGACTTGTATGGATATAGGTGCATCTACTGGAGGCTTTACAGACTGTATGCTACAAAATGGAGCAGCAAAGGTGTACGCAATAGATGTAGGATATGGTCAATTTGCATGGAAGTTAAGAATAGATCCTAGAGTAGTTTCTATGGAAAGGACTAATATTAGATATGTGAAACCTGAAGACTTACAGGAACTATGTGATTTTGCTTCCATAGATGTTTCATTTATATCTTTAACTAAGGTGTTACCGGCTGTAAAAGCATTGTTAAAGGAATCAGGTGAAATTATTGCTCTAATTAAGCCACAATTTGAAGCGGGAAGAGAAAAGGTTGGGAAAAAAGGCGTTGTCAGAGAAAAAAGTACCCATAAGGAAGTAATAAACAATGTAGTAAATTATGCAATGCAAGAGAAGTTTAGTATTATAGGCCTAGATTATTCTCCAATCAAAGGGCCAGAAGGGAATATTGAGTATTTGATATACTTGAAAAAAGGTGATGTTGAAAATATAAACTTATGTGAGGACTTAATCGATGACATTGTTGAAGCATCTCATAATGATTTAGATTAGAGCATTTGACATAAGAAAGATTAATTGGACGAATTCTAGGAGGTATAATGAAGTATATAGGTTTAAATATCAACAGTTCCAAGGATATAAACGGTACCATTCTCAAGGATGTAGAAGTTTGTGTAAGAAAAGTATTTCAAGATAGTGAAATAATAATTGTTCAAGATGCTCAGGCCAAGGATCAAGAGCTCTTAAAAAAGATTCAAATGATGATTACCCTTGGTGGAGATGGAACAATTATACGAATGGGGAGAATGTTGTACGATTATGATATACCAATATTTGGCGTAAACATTGGTAATTTGGGTTTTCTAGCTAGTGTTGAAAAGCATGAGTTAGAAAAAGCCTTGGTTGAAATAAAAAATCAAAACTTTCAAGTTGAAGAAAGAATGCTACTAAGCTGTGAGATTACTGGAGGCGACAAAAATTTAAAATGTACATCTCTTAATGATATTGTTTTAGCCAAAGGTGCCTTGGCAAGAATGATGAAATATGAAATTATGGTTGATGGTAAGTTATACGCAGAATTTAGTGCAGATGGGGTAATAGCATCAACACCTACTGGATCTACTGCCTATGCTTTATCTGCCGGTGGGCCGATTATATATCCTACATTGAATCTTATAGAAATCGTTCCAATTTGTCCTCAATCACCTGGTTTAAGACCTATTATATTAGATCCTAAATCTATAATAGAAGTTAGAATAAAGGATTGGAAGGAAAGTGCTTTTTTAACCATAGATGGCCAAGAATATTTAAAATTACATGCAGATGTATGTATAAGAATCACTGAATCTGGGTATAAATGTAAGCTAGTACGATTAAATAATTATGATTATTTTAATGTGTTAAGAGATAAAATTATTTGGAGAACGAGAGAAATAAATTGTAAGGGAGAGTAAGTATGAAGGTTTTGCGGCATGCAAAAATTATTGAAATAATAAATTCTAAGGAAATAGAAACACAAGAGGAATTAGCAGAGGAATTAAAAAGATGCGGTATGGATGTTACTCAAGCTACGGTTTCAAGAGACATTAAGGAATTAAAATTAATTAAGGTTTTGTCCAATAGTGGTAAGTACAAATATGTGACTACAACCCCAGAGCAAAACTTTTTATCAAACAAATTAGTAAATATTTTTTCACAAACAGTGTTGTACGTTGAAAACGTTGAAAATATGGTTATAATAAAAACCATAACTGGTTCTGCTTCGGCAGCAGCAGAAGCCATTGATTCCTTGAACTTTGATGAAATTGCTGGTACCATAGCAGGAGATAATACTATTTTTATAGTTGTTCGTAGCGTAAGTAAGGCTCAGGAGCTTGTTAAAAAGATTAAAAAGCTATTAAATAATCAGTAGCTAACAATAGAAAAAGAGCAACAAAAGCAATAAAATTGTTGCATTTGGAGGGTTTTGAATGCTTCTACAAATAAATATAAAGAGATTCGCCTTAATCGAAGAGCTTTCTTTAAATTTTGATGCAGGTTTAAATATACTTACAGGAGAAACTGGAGCAGGTAAATCTATTTTAATAGATGCTATTAACTATGTTTTAGGAAGTAAATTTAATAAGGATTTAATTAGGACAGGTGAAAAAAGCACTTATGTAGAGGCGGTATTTAGCATTGATACAGAAAACACCAAGGTTGTACTAAATGATATGGAAATCGAATATGATGATATTCTTATAATTAGTAGGGAAAGCTTTAGCTCAGGACGAAGCATTATCAAAGTAAATGGAAAATCTATTATTTTAAGTGCATTAAAATCTATTGCTGAAACCCTAATCGATATTCATGGACAACATGAAAATGTAAATTTGTTAAGTCCTAACACTCATATATATTATTTAGACGGTTTTTGCGGTGAGTTAATTTCAGAAGTGCTTAATGAGTATAAGAAACACTTCCAGATGCTAGGTGAAATTGATGCAAAAATTGAAAAGCTTAGAGGAAATTCAGAACAAAGTGATAAGGTTATTAGCTATCTTCAATTTCAATTGGAGGAAATTGAAAAGGCCAAGCTTAAGGTAGGAGAAGATAAGGAGCTTGAAGAAAGAGCATTAGTCTTAACAAATGCAGAGAAAATTAGTGCTGTGTTAAATAAAAGCTACGAGATGCTGTATAATGGTATAGAAACAAGTCTTTCTGTATACGATATGTTGGATGCAGTAATAAAGGATTTAAGAAACATTCAAGATAAAGTTAAAGTAGCTAAAAATATTGTAGATAGCTTAGAGGAAGCCTATTTTATCATTGAGCAAAATATAAATGAATTACGTTCTATTAAAGACAGCTATTATTATGATGCTGATGAACTAGCAGAGATTAATAGCAGAATTTATGAAATTGGAAGAATGAAGAAAAAGTATGGTGAAACCATAGAAAGTATTTTAGAATATAAAATTAAATTGGAAGAGCAATATGAAGATATAATAAATAGAGATGAAATTATTAGTAGATTAACTAAAGAAAGATCTAGTGTGGAAGCTAAATGTAGGGAAATAGCAGAGAAAATACATCATATAAGACAAGAAAATGCATTAATCCTTGAAGAAAAAATAAAAGAGCAATTAACGGATGTGGGAATGGCAAAAAGTACCTTTAAGATTAAAGTGGACAAGGAGATGCAGTTAAAAAGCAATGGCTTTGACAAGGTGCAGTTTCTAATTTCCACTAATCCTGGTGAACCCTTAAAACCACTTGATAAAGTTGCATCTGGTGGAGAATTGTCTAGGATTATGTTATCTTTAAAAACAGTATTTATTGATAGAGATATGATACCTACCGTAATATTTGATGAAATTGATACTGGTATTAGCGGTACCATAGCTCAAAAGGTAGCCGAAAAGATGTATCTAATTTCCTGTAAGCATCAGGTTTTCTGTATATCACATTTGCCGCAGATAGCTACAATGTCTGATGTACATTATAGAGTTTATAAAGAAGTAATTGATAATAAAACCTACACAAATGTTAAGAAGCTTACAGTAGAAGAGAAAATTGAGGAAATTAGCCGCATGATTGGTGGTATAGAAGTAACAGAAATAACAATTAATAATTCGAAACAACTAGTAGAAATGGCAAATGGTTTAAAAAAAGTTATTTCAAGTTCACTAAAACCTGAGAATTCTGCTGTTTAATTTGAAATACAAGAAAGTCCTGTATAACTAATTAAAAATATACATAATTTAATAGATATTTGAAAGAATAAAGTCATAGTTCTTTTTACTATGATTTTATTCTTTTTTATTTCCTTTATGTAATAGAATGTGATAAATGTTAATGATATTTGTTCATTGAATTTAAAGTTTTGGATTTGAATGAAGAGATATTATAGCATAACAAATTTCTAAATCGGGAAACTTAAAATCAAAGACAATGAAAAGGACTTACAAGATAATAAATAATAGTATGGTAGTATAGATTTGCCGATATCAATAGCTGTAAGAAAAAGGAGGTTAAAATGATGGGTGGAAAAAATTATAAAAAAATAATGTATATTTTAACTCCTCTGATACTCCTAATTTTAGCATTAATTTTTTCCATAAAAGATATTCCTGATACTATATTTATACGTATGAAGGAAGATGTAAAATCTAATTATGTCTTTCAGATATATGAAAAGGAGAATATTCCCACTGCCTTAGTGGATAGTGGGAAAAAAGTAAAAAATGAATATAAAATGAATGTAAAATTTCTAGGCCTATTTCCAGTGAAATCTGTAAATGTAAAAAGAGTACCAGATATTAGCTTATATCCTGGTGGTACTAGTATTGGAGTGAAATTAAGCACAAAGGGTGTATTAGTAGTTGCTTTGAGTGATATAGAGGTTGATGGTAAAAAGGTATCAAGTCCTGCGGCACAAAGTGGTATTATGGTAGGAGATAGTATCTTAACTGTTGATGGAAAAACCATAAAAAGTGCAGAAATGTTATCAGAAACTATTAATAATTGTGGAGGAAAAGAAATAAAAATAGAATTAGAAAGAAAAGGACATACTTTACCAAAAATAGTTAAGCCAGTGAAGGCTTCAAAAGAAAACAAGTATAAAGTAGGTTTATGGGTTCGAGATTCTACTGCAGGAGTTGGTACCTTGACATTTTATGATAGTAAAACCGGTTATTTTGCAGCACTTGGTCATCCAATTACGGATGTAGACACAGGTACAATATTAAAGGTAGATAAAGGTGATCTTGTGGCATCATCTATAATTAATATTAGAAAAGGTAGTAGAGGAACGCCTGGTGAGTTAAAGGGAATCTTTATTAATGAAGATAAAAGCATTGGTCAGGTAACGGATAATACTGGGTGTGGTATCTTTGGAAAAGCTGATAAGAGTATAATAAAAAATCATAAGATCAAACCTATGAAAATAGCCTTAAGAGATGAAATAAAAGAAGGAGATGCTCAAATAATTACAACCTTAGATGAGAGAGGGCCAAAGTTTTATGATATTAAAATAGAGAAATTATTGAATCAGGATAAGCCAGGACCTAAGAGTATGATTATTAAGGTTACAGATCCAGAGCTTTTAGAAAAGACTGGTGGTATTGTACAAGGAATGAGCGGTAGTCCTATTATCCAAAACAATAAAATAGTTGGGGCTGTGACACATGTGCTAATAAATAAGCCAGACACAGGCTATGGCATTTATATTGAATGGATGTTAAAAGACTCTAAGATATTGGAATAAGCGAGAAAGCTGTCTTGAAAAAGACGGCTTTTTTGAAGAATATTTAAAAATAAAAAAATGGATAAATTTTACACATTTTTTTTCTTTAACTAGAAGGAATTTTTTTAACTTTGTCGAATTAGTTATTTGTTAAGATATGGAATCAAGTATTGAAAGGAGATTAAAAATGGAAGAATCTAAAATATCAGTGCTTATAGCCGATGATAATAAGGAATTTTGTAACATTTTAAATGATTACTTAGCAAATCAAAGAGATATCATTGTTACGGGTATTGCAAAGGATGGAATTGAGGCAATTAAGTTGATTTCAGAACACAAGCCAGATTTAATTGTGTTAGACATTATTATGCCTCACTTAGATGGACTTGGTGTTTTAGAAAAATTAAATGCTATGGATTTAGATCCAAAACCAAGAATTATTGTTTTGTCAGCAGTGGGACAAGACAAAATAACTCAAAGAGCTATAACTCTTGGTGCAGATTATTATGTAATTAAGCCTTTTGATATGGATGTATTTACCAAGAGAATTAGACAATTATTTAATAATACAATTTCTAGCGATGAAGTAAAGAGAACAATTTCTGTTGATGAACCTAGAGAAGTGAGAGTGTCTCATAAGGAGCCTATGGATTTAGAGACAGAGATAACAAATATTATACATGAAATTGGTGTTCCTGCACATATTAAAGGATATATGTACTTAAGAGAAGCTATAACTATGGTTGTAAATGATATAGAATTATTATCAGCAGTAACTAAGGAATTATATCCTTCAATTGCTAGAAAGTATAATACTACTGCCAGCAGAGTAGAAAGAGCCATTAGACATGCTATTGAAGTGGCATGGGGTAGAGGTCAAGTTGAGACTATTAATAAGTTATTTGGTTATACTATTCATAACGATAAGGGTAAGCCAACAAATTCAGAATTTATAGCTATGGTAGCTGATAAATTGAGACTTAAAAATAAAGTTAGTTAAATGTTAAATATTTTTTAAGAGGCCGAACTTTTATAAGGAGCCTCTTTTAAATTATACAGACTATTTTTAGCTATCAACTAAAGTTATTTGCATAAATGCTCCCATTCAAAAGTAAGTTGTAACAAATAGCTATAGTTTAGACATAGTAACGGTTTAATAAGGAGGCAGCATAATGGATTATTCAGAAAAAACTCTAAAGGAAGATTTAGTATTTAAGGGTAAGGTTATAGATTTAGTTGTTCAAGACGTGGAGGTTTTTAATGGAAAGGTAGCTAAGAGAGAAATAGTAAGACATCCAGGTGGTGTAGCCATTTTGGCCTTCACGGACTCAAATAAAATCTTATTCGTTGAGCAATATAGAAAAGCAGTAGATCAGCATTTGCTGGAACTACCAGCAGGAAAACTGGAAAAGGGTGAGGATCCAAGAAAGTGTGGTATTAGAGAATTAGAAGAGGAAACAGGATATAAGGCTGAAAGGTTTACCTACTTAGGTAAAATAGTAAGTAGCCCAGGTTTTTGTGATGAATTTATATACCTTTATAAGGCGGAAAAGTTATATAAAGGTACTATTGGCGGAGATGAGGATGAATTTATTGATGTAAAGGAGCTTTCAATAGAAGAGGTAAAAAGTAAAATTAAAAAAGGTGAAATTATAGATGGAAAAACTTTAGCAGCTCTCCTACATTATTTCCTTGATATATAAGCTCCTAGGAATATATTCCTTAATGGTGTCATAAATATTAAGTGAGATTTTCAAATTTAAATTTCACTTACTGTATAAAAAGGTACACCTTAAGGAGGAAAAGTAATGAGAAAAATTAAAGCAAAAACTAATTTTTCAAGGCATTTTCAAGAAAGTATGTGGCTCTATGTGATAACACTGGTTTGTCTTTTTACAGGTATTGTTTTAGGGATTTACACTGTAAAATACATGGGAGACATGGAACGGCAAGACTTAATCAATTATTTTCTTAGTTTTGCTAATAATTTGGATTCAGTAGAAGTAGATAACAAGGCAATATTGATAGAAACCATAAAAAGTAATCTACCAATAATAATAGGCTTGTGGATTTTAGGCCTTACTATGATAGGACTTCCTGCAATATTAATTATAGATATTATAAAAGGATTTTCATTGGGCTTTTCCCTTTCTACCATATTTTATGGCTTAAGCTATAAGGGTATATGGTTTACTTTGCTGGGAGTACTTCCCCAAAACATTATCTACGTGCCTTGTATAATAGTTTCCTCAGTGTTGGCCATGAGGCTTTCTTTAACTAAATTAAAGGATAGAGTAAATAAGCAAGTTAACTATCATAAAGGATATTTGGCTGAATATTCTATAACCTTTCTGATAATAACTCTTATTATGATTCTAGGATTTTTTTACGAAGCTTATATTACACCAAAGGCCTTACAAAGTATAGCAATGTTATCAGGGAGTGTTTATGCCTAATGTTAAAAAAAGATCTTTTAGGCTTTTTACTAATCTATTTGAAATGCTTATTTGCTTTGATTTTGCTAGGTTATTTATTGCCGAAATTTTTAGATTATCTCTTGTTTTATTTTTATAAAAGAAATGCTATTTATAAGAATAGTATATTTGTAATTGATATACACAATAATATTAATATATTTCAATATTATTACAATGTATTTAGAAGTTACATAACTTATTAGTATTGAGGACAATATAATAATTCTATATAATAAAGTAAGAAACTATAGAATAAGTTGGTAGGTGTATTTATGAATGAGCTCATTAATAAATATTTAACATATATAAGTGAAGATAAACACTTAAGCTCAAATACTATAGATGCTTATAGGCGTGATATAAGCAGATTTGATAAGTTCCTACAATACAATAATGTTACCTTTGAACAAGTAAATAAAATAACAATTATGAACTATATAGATAACTTAGCTAAAAAGGGGAAAAAGCAGTCTTCTATTGCTAGAAATATAATATGCTTACGAAATTTTTATAAGTTTTTAGTTAAGAATGGCTATATAGATTCTACTCCCATCATAGACTATGAAATTCCCAAATATAAAAGAAATACTCCTGAAATATTAACTATAGATGAGGTCAATAGATTACTGTCAGTGCCAGACACTAATTCTGTTAAAGGCATAAGAGATAAGGCTATGCTAGAGATGATGTATGCTACGGGAATAAAAATAACGGAGATGTTAAATTTAACTGAAAATGATATAGATTTGAGATTTAAATATTTAAAATGCAAAGGTACAAAGGGTATGGAAAGAATTATACCTTTAGGGAAGTATTGTGTTGAATGTATGGACAAGTATCTCAAGGTAAGAGAAGAGCTCAATATTCATGGTTCAGAATATCTTTTTTTAAATAATCGAGGCGGAAGAATGACAAGACAAGGTTTCTGGAAGATTATAAAGTATTACGGCAATAAGGCTAAAATTAATAAAGAAATTAATTTATATACCTTAAGACATTCTATAGCAGTTCATTTAATAGAAAATGGTGCAGATATGAGATCTCTTAAAGAATTATTAGGCTATAAGGATATATCTGCTGTTCAAATGTATATAGACGTAATAGAAAAAAGAAAGCTAATGGAAGTTTACAAAAATACTCATCCTAGGGCATAAAAGCAGCTTCGGCTGCTTTTATTATTTTTTGTGATAATATAAGACTTATTGGAAAAAATAAAGTTGAGAGGAGGATTAGAAATGAAGAAAAAAATTATAAATTTTGTCATGTTTAGCTTACTAATTACTTTATTTGTAAGTTCTTTTGGTATTACAGTAAGAGCAGAAGGGTTTGGACTAAAGGTTGAAGCAAAATCTGCACTACTAGTGGAACCCAATAGTGGTAAGGTTTTATATGAATATAATTCTCATGAAAAATTCGCTCCTGCTTCCGTTACTAAAATTATGACTATGCTTTTAGCTATGGAAGCCATCGATAGTGGAAAAATAAAAATGACAGATAAAGTAACCGTTAGTGAGAACGCAAAAAAAATGGGTGGAAGCACCATGCTTCTCGATACAGGAGAAGTAAGGACGGTAGAAGAGCTGTTAAAAGGAATAGCAATAGCTTCAGGAAATGATGCAGCAGTAGCTATAGCAGAGTACTTAGCAGGAAGTGAAGATGCGTTTGTAAATATGATGAATGAAAGAGCAAAAGCTCTTGGGATGAACGATACATCCTTTAAAAATTGTACTGGTCTACCAGAAGAGAATCATTTTACCTCCGCCTACGATATATATTTAATGTCTAGAGAGCTATTAAAGCATCCAACTATATTAAAATACACAGGAACCTATATGGAAACTATAAGTGAGGGGAGAAAAACTCCAATAGAATTAGTAAACCACAATAAGTTGGTAAGATTCTTTAGGGGCTGTGATGGCTTGAAAACTGGCTTTACCAATGAGGCTAAATATTGCATTTCAGCTACAGCCACAAGAGATGGAGTAAGAATGCTAGCTGTTATAATGGGAGCCCCTAGCTATAAGATTCGTAATAGAGATGCTAGTATGCTCCTTAACTATGGTTTTTCAAAATATGAAAGTAAGCAGCTTGTAAAAAAGGACGATGAGTTGGAAAAAGTTACTTTAAATAAGAGTGGAGACAAATTCTTTATGGCCAGGGCTGCAGAAGATTTATTTATAAGTATTGAAAAAGGTACCGATTCTAAAATTACTAAGAAGCTGACAATTGATAACAGCAAAAAAGAATATAAAAAGGGTGAAATAGTAGGATATTGTGAATATTACAATAATGGGGAAGCGATAGGTTAAATAAAGGTTTATTGTGATAGAGATGTTGCTAGATCATCTGGATTCTTTGAAAATCTAAAATTTAATTTTAAAAATTTATTCAAACATTCCATCTAAAATTCAATAAAAATTCTAAAATAATAGAATTTTGAAAGCAAAAACTTCAGCTTTGTAAAGTACCTAAAAGATGATAAGATTGATAGGTACCTTATATGGCGAAGTTTTTGCTTTCTTGTTTAACTATAGTAATTATATGGTTTTAATGATATATTATTTATGTGATTGAATAAATTTTATGTTTTCTGGTACAATATCAAAGGGGGTGACAGCACTGTGGAGTATAATATAAAAATTTCTGAATTAAATTTTGAAGGCCCTTTCGATTTACTTTTACATCTTATAAAGAAAAACGAAATGGACATTTACGACATTAAAATATATGAGATTACCAACGAGTATTTAAAATACTTAAATCAAATGAAGGAAATAGATTTAGAGATAACCTCTGAATTTATAGTTATGGCATCTACCTTATTAGAAATAAAATCGAAAATGCTGTTACCTAGAATTAATGAAAAAAATGAGGAAGAAGGAGACCCACGAGCTCAGCTAGTGGAAAAATTATTAGAATATAAAAAGTTTAAAGCTGTGGCAGCTTATTTTCGGGATAGGATGGGCGATACTGGATATTTATTTAGTAAAAAGCCAGAAATAATAGATGATAAGGCCTTAGATAAAAATGATGAAGATATATTTAAGAATATACCAATGTTGGACTTATACAATTTATACAATGACTTAATAAATAGATACAGAAATAAAATAAACCAAAACAATACCTTACCTAACCATATACCTATAGATAAATATAAGATTGAAGATAAGATGGTTGAGTTAAAAGCCAAAATCCAAAGTGGCTTTAAATATAGATTTACAGAGCTAATACAGCAATGCGAAAGCAAGATAGAAGTAGTAGTTTCATTTTTGGCCTTGCTGGAATTAATTCGCATAAAGAATGTTAAAGTTTATCAGGAGGCGAATTTCAAGGAAATTTATGTTGAAAGGGTGGAAACTAATGAGGAAAGATGAAATTCTACAAACAGAAATGAAAGAGCTTTCAAATAAAGAAAAGTACTTTTCCATTATAGAATCCCTTCTTTTTGTAAGTGGCGAGCCCATGAAATTAAAGCAAATTGCAGAGATTTTAGAATGTAGTATAGGATATACAAAGAAAATATTAAAAGAGATGATGTTTAATTATGAAGATAGCAATAGGGGAATTAAGCTAGTAAATATGAATGATGAGTACCAATTAGTAACCAAGGCAGAAAATAGTGAATACGTAATGAAAATATTAAAAAATAGTCATAGACAAGCCCTTTCTCAAGCCTCCTTAGAGACATTAGCTATAATTGCCTATAAACAGCCAATAACAAGGGTGGAGATTGATGAGATAAGAGGAGTAAAAAGTGAAAGTGCAATAAACAGGCTGTTGGAGAAAAATCTTATAAAGGAGGCAGGAAGACTTGATGCTCCTGGAAGACCTACCTTATTTGCAACTACTGACGAGTTTTTAAAGCATTTTAACCTTCAGAACATAAAAGAATTACCTTCTATAGAAAGTATTATCGGTGAATATCTTGATGATGATAATATGGTTAAGGATGAAGTAGCTATAGAAGATGAAATTATTGAAGAAAAGGAATAAGATAATGAAATTAAGTGGCTGTTGCATAACACAAGGAGTAAACCTGTTAGTTGTGCAATAGCCACTTATATTTTTCTGTTAGGCATAAAATAAGGATAATAGGATGGTGAAACAATAGTAGTAGTTTAGCAAAGGCTGCTAGATACTATCGGACGTTGTGTTTTGATTTTCACCCTTTACATTATCCTCTTTGTTGTCATTTTTCTTATTTTTGCTGCTACCTCTTATTATATCAAGAATTTGAGGAACTGAATCGATAATTCTGTCACAGGTATTTTCGTGATCAACCGATAGGAGTCTTACAGAGTCACCCTTTAAAACGAGAAAGGCAACGGGTCTTAAGGATACACCAGCACCGCTAGCACCACCAAAGGGGAGCTTTTCATTCCTTTCGCCTTCCTTGTTTTGATTGAATTCACTACCTCCTGAAGCAAAACCGAAGCTAACTTTTGATATTGGTAATATTACTGTACCGTCTTTGGTTTCAATGGCTTCACCAACAATAGTATTAACATCGATCATATCTCTAAAGTTTTCTAAGGTACTTTCCATTAAGCCTTCAATAGGATGATTATTCATAAATATATTCCCGATTATATGGGAATTCACCTCCTTAAAATACATAAATAACAAATATCATATATATAATTTTTGCTAAATTGAATGAGATTATACAATTTAACCTAAAATTAAACATAGGATTATTATAATGTGGAATTATTTTATATTGATATTCTTTAATATTAAGCAAAAAAGAAAACTGATTATACAGTATGCTATTGGCTCCGTGAAGCAGACCATAGCTAATGGCAGTGGCAGCGGCATCTTCAAAGCCGTAATTTAAATCAAAGCTTATTCTTGCAGAGAGCTTGTGCTTATCATTAGAAATTTTATATAGTATTTTTCTTATGTTGTTAGGAAAGAAGTTTATTAATTTAAACTCAGAATTTTTCAACGCTTTTGGATTTACCTTTTGCTTTGATACTTTTTTTTTAAGATTAAGCTGCTTGTTAAATATTAATACATGAAGCTTTCCATCTTTATAAACTACAGATAGCTTTATACTTAAAGGGAAAAATAGAATGACAATTATAATAGCAATCCAGTAATACATAAACATTCCTCCAGAGCTGAGTAACATTACATATTATAACCATTAATTCGAAAATATTTCATATAAGCCTTAATAATTAATTTTAAGGAGAATTTCATAAGGTTATTTCAGTGAAAATTACAAAAACTAAAATAGTAATATGATCAAAAAGTGAGGTGTTATATTTTGCATAAGAGGAAAGCCTATTGCTTAATATTGCTCTTCTTTTACATCCTATGTCTTTGTATGACTGGCAAAGTGGTTAAAGCTAAACCCAATGAAAAAGTGAAAATTCCAGTGGTTAATGCTAGAAATGCAATAGCCATAGATGCTAAAAGTAAGAGGGTGCTATATGAAAAAAATGCTCATGTAATAACACCTATGGCTAGTACAACTAAAATTATCACTGCTTGCGTAGCTCTAAGATACGGGGATTTAAACAAAAAAGTAACTATAAGCTCTAGAGCTGCAAGTATTAGAGGGTCTGTGGTAGGCTATAAGGAAGGGGAGCAAGTTACTATTAAAGAATTAATTTATGGTCTAATGCTGAAAAGCGGTAATGATGCTGCTATAGCTATAGCAGAAGGAATATCTGGTAGTGTAGGGGAGTTTGTAAGATTAATGAATGAATATGCTACAGAAATCGGACTAATTGACACTCATTTTGAATCTCCTCATGGCTTAGATAGTGCTAACCACTATACTACCGCCTATGATTTAGCTATAGCAACGGCTCATGCAAAGGAAATTGATGAGTTTAATAAAATTGTAGCTACAAAGGATATAGATGGAAGTAATGAAGGCTTTAGCAGGAGCTTCCATAATATTAATAAAATATTGTGGCAAATACCCGGTGCAAATGGAGTGAAAACCGGTTACACAGGACAGGCAGGTAAATGCCTTGTAAGTTCTGTAAAAATGGAGGATAGCGAAATTATAATTGTAGTAATAAATTGTCCTGGTAGGTGGAAGGAAACGGCGAAAATCAATGACTATGTAAAAAAAGCTTATGAGTTTAAAAATATAGTAGAAAAAGATGAGAAAATGAAAAGTATATCTGTAGGAAAATCAAAGGATAAATTAACTTTGAAAAGTAAACAGGATATTAAGCTCCCAATTAAAAAGGGGAGTAATGTTGAGGTTAAAATCAAGCTACCTAAAGCATTAGAAGCACCAATATATGCTGGCATGAGAGTAGGTACTATAAACGTATATGAAGACGAAAAGCTAATTTACACTACTCCTCTACATTGCCACAGCGATGTTAGAAGAGGTAAAGGAATACTATGGTGGTTTAAAAAATAAAAAAGAGGAGTCTTTACTCCTCTTAAAATCTTACACTAATTTTTGATTCATTACATCTGTTAGATTAAGCTTTTGAATCTTTGCTCTTATAGTACCAACATCTGTTGTGTATAAACCAAGCTCCGTCATTCTCTTGAAATACTCTGCGCCAGCAAAGGTGTATCTATTTCTTCTGCCTTCCTTGGTAGATAATTTATAATTTGCATAGGTGATTAAATCTCCTAAGGCTATGGATCTAGGTAGAATTAATAAGGGTATACCAAGGGCATATCTAACTGCATTGTGACCTGCTAGGGAGCCAGTGGTTATTGCTTCCGTATGACCTACAAATAAACCTGCCTTTTCTCCTCCAACAAAGAGATTGTCCAAACCTTTTACCCTCATATCATCACTACGAGGAGCTACAGATAGATAACGGATGGAGTTTCCTTTTCCGCCAGCATAGGGATCTACATATTTAGCATGCTCCAGTCCCTTAATCTTTCTTAACTTGTTTAGAGGATAATAGGAGGTCATTAATTTAGCGTGTCCTGTATCTAATAAAATTATATTTTCTGCGAACTCTTTCAGTGCATATTGCTGGCAAACCTTTAGTTTTAGCTTATCTAAGTTAATATCCTCTGAAGGCACCTTTAATACAACTACACCTTTTTCATCTAATTCCTTAACTACTTCCTCAGACAAGCTATCCTTTGCTAATTTGCAGGACCCACTGAAGGCACCAAAAATATCATCCTCTCTTTCTCCTTGTAGGTCATCAATACCTGCTCTAGCACTTATACTTACTCTAGGTCCAAATGCTGGACACCTTAATACACACATAGAGCATCCGTTACCATATCTTAAGCAGTTACCCATTGGTCCAGTGGAACCAGTAGTTTCAACAAAGACATCTCCTTCAAAAAAGCTTCCATCAGATAGATATACTCCTGTTATTTTTCTTCCGGATTTTTCTACATCTACTACTCTTGATACTAGTCGGATATTTACTCCAATTTCCTTCAAATAATCTGTTACTGCTTTTTCTACTTTATTAACATCATAAAGCCAAGCATGCTTATGACCTGGAAATTCTATATTTTTATGCCTACTTAATTTATCTGTTATATTTATTAAATCTCCAGCACCGATAGCTATTAACTCTTCAGAGGCAGTAAATCTACCGTTATTTCGCATAATGCCGCCAACATTACCTAAGCCAAGTAGCATATCTGTTTTTTCAAATAGAGTAACATCAGCACCAGCTTTTTTTGCAGTGATTGCGGCGGCACAGCCTGCCCAACCTCCTCCAATAATAATAACCTTCATATTAACCTTCTCCCCTCGAATAATTTTATAGGTTCAGTTTGAATTTTACATAGACGTTTAACTACTTGTCCTTTGTATCGTGCACTACAGCTTCCGCAAACTCCTTCTCCGCAACACATCTTTGCATTATTACAGCTTGAAGTTTTTACTCTATTATTCACATATTCTACTATCTTTAAATTTAAAATATCTGCACCATCGCAATGAACAAGGTTAACTTTATCTTCATCTATGGCTTTATCAATTATTTTTTTAACTTCCTCTGTTAACTCGCCATTTTTTAAGGTATTGCAATTAATTACCTTGCAATCATATTGAGTTAAATATTCCTGTACAAATGTATTTTTATAATTAGCATTATCCAACACTACAATTAATTTATTGCCATTTGAATATAGCTTTTTTAGTACTGGAACCATAGGAGCTTGACCTATACCTCTGGCTATAATTAATGAAACTCCGTCCCTTGCTGTATAGATATTTTTTAAACCAAAGATTCCATTCCAAAAGGGAGCTCTTATAAGCATACTTTCATTTTCTTGAACAGTATTAATAGTTTTAGTTTTAATACCTTTAATCTCTATAGCTACCTTTATCCAATTTTCCTCTGTATTCACATCCATAATTGAAATAGGCGCGTCATAGAATTGGGTTGTTTTGGGACTTCTCATAAAAATATAGCTACCTGGATGCATTAAGTCTTGAGCTATTTTATGAGTAGTAAGCAATGTGAAAATCATTAATTTATCCTCAAGTACCTTCTTTTCTAACACCTTGCAAAAATATGTTTTTCTCTGACTTTTAGCTTTTTGTCCATTCCAAACATATTCCTGATATATGCAAACACCCTTCCAATTTATGCAATCGCAAAAGGTTTTACCGGATAGTTGCGAACATAATATGCATTGACCAACTTCTGCCAAGTGGCAGGGACAAAATTCAGTACCAGCATCTATGCAATCCGTTACCTCGTAATTCATTGTTTAACCTGCCTTTCTTCCATTGATAACCACAAGTCATAAAGTACTACTATACTATTAAACTATTTATTTTCTTAAATTTTGTTACTGTAATAACTTGAAAGAAATTGCTCGATTAGAGTCATGATTAATTATCAAATTCTTGCTGTGAAAAATTACGAAATCTTGTTGACAGGAATAGCTAAGGATGGTATATTTATAAAAACAATATAAAACATAGCGAAATAGTACGATAAAGTAAAATTCTTATCTAGAGAGGTGGAGGGATAGGCCCTATGAAGCCCAGCAACCAGCATATGTTATAAAATGCATGGTGCTAATTCCTACAGCGGAAGCTGAGAGATGAGAGAGAACCTTGATAATTAAGTCTCTTTCATTGAAAGAGACTTTTACTTTTGATAAAAGGAATTCAATTATGAGCTTATAAGAAGAAACTGTTATAAAAAAAATTATAACCAACTATCTGTTTTATGTATTAACACCTTGTTCAAAAAGTCAAGTATAATTCAATTATAAATTAGCATAGCAAGGAGCAAAAATTAGTCTATAGTGATACTTGGTAGAGCACTAGCTTCACTGGTTTAGCAATAAAAAAGACAAGCCACAAGGCTGCCATATTTAATATAAAAATTCATATGAAATTGATAAGAATAATAATATTTAAATTACTACATAAACTTTTGTTTAAACTATAATTTATATAAAGAATAATAAAGGAGGATTAATTATGACAGAAAGAAAGTACAAATTTGACACATTACAAGTACATGCAGGGCAGAAACCTGATCCAACTACAGGTTCAAGGGCAGTGCCTATTTATCAAACTACATCTTATGTTTTTAATGACGGTGATCATGCAGCGAACTTATTTAGTTTGAAGGAAAGTGGAAACATATATACAAGAATTATGAATCCTACTACTGATGTATTTGAGCAAAGAATTGCAGCATTAGAAGGAGGAGTAGGAGCCTTAGCTGTTAGCTCTGGGTCTGCAGCAATAACTTATTCAATATTAAATATTGCAGGTACTGGGGATGAAATAGTTGCTGCTAGTACTCTTTATGGTGGCACATACAATTTGTTTTCAAATACTCTTCCTAAGTTAGGTATAAAAACAATATTTGTTAATCCAGACGATCCAGAAAACTTTAGAAATGCTATAACAGATAAAACAAAGGCTATCTATATAGAAACTATAGGAAATCCAGGAATAAATCTTGTAGACATTGAAAAGGTAGCAAATATTGCCCATGAAAATGGAATTCCTTTGATAGTCGATAACACCTTTGGTACCCCATATTTAATTAGACCTATTGAATTTGGAGCAGATATAGTTGTTCATTCTGCCACAAAGTTTATAGGTGGACATGGAACAACCTTAGGCGGTGTTATTGTTGATGCAGGTAAATTTAACTGGGCTGAAAGTGGAAGATTCCCAGGCTTCACTGAACCTGATCCTAGCTATCATGGACTTAAATATTATGAAGCACTTGGACCTTTAGCTTATATTGTAAAAGCTAGAGTACAGCTATTAAGAGATACAGGAGCATCCCTAAGTCCATTTAACAGCTTCTTATTGCTTCAAGGTCTAGAAACCTTGTCATTAAGAGTTGAAAGACATGTTTCTAATACTAGAAAGATTGTTAATTTCTTAAATAATCATCCTTCTGTAGCTTGGGTAAACTATCCAGAACTTGAAGGTAACAAGTATAAGAAATTAGCAGAAAAATACCTTCCAAAGGGAGCTGGTTCCATATTTACTTTTGGAATTAAGGGTGGTTTAGAGGCTGGAAAGAAATTTATTAATAGTTTAGAGTTGTTCTCACTATTAGCAAATGTAGCTGATGCAAAATCTTTAGTAATACACCCAGCTAGCACAACTCATGCACAATTAACTGAAGAGGAGCAATTGCAGGCAGGAGTAAGCCCTGACATGATAAGATTGTCAATCGGAATAGAAGATGCAGAAGATCTGATTGCTGATTTAGATCAAGCTTTGGAAAAGGCTACAAAATAAAATCTAGTAAATATAGAAAAACCGTAGGAAATTAGAATTTTCTTACGGCTTTTTTTTGGATAAAAAATCTTGGTATTTAGGCATATTTTTTGATATAATTTAATAAATGGCTATTCAAGTACAATTTAGCATTGATGTTGGGAGGAATGGGGATGGTTAAGTTAAGAAAACCCTTAAAGTTGTTTGTGGTCTTTATTATTTTTTGTAGCATAGTTTTAGAACCAAGTTTTCTAAGAAAGTCACTGGAAGTTAGCTTAAGTAAACTAAATATTGAATACCAGGCTAACAATATAAAGGTGTTAGCAGTAGATGTAGGAAATAATAATGATTATGAAGATCCTTCCTATGATTACGATGATTCCGGCTACGACTATAATAATAGGTATTATGATGATGGTTATTCAGGTGGATATGGAGGATCATTAGGTCCAGGAACACTAATAGTATTAGCCATTATTGTAATTTTATATTTTGTATTAAAAAAGAAAGGATTACTTGATAATACAGGTACAAATGGTACAAGCACCACTAATAATATTGTATATATGTCACCTAAGAATCTGTATGTACCGGATAATACACAAAAAATAATGGATGCCATAACAAAAACTGACCCGCTGTTCTCTGCAGAAAAGTTCTTATCATGGGCACAAGAGGTCTTTATAACCCTTCAGGAAGCTTGGACCGAAAGAGATTGGTCTAAGATTAGACCCTTTGAAAAAGAAGAATTGTTTAAAATGCATGAAAAGCAGCTACAAGAATACATTAGAATGAAGAGAATTAATATTGTTGAAAGAATATCTATCAATGAAGACCACCTTTATAAATATGAAAGAAACGCTGAGTATGAATATCTTCAAGTGTATTTAGGGGTAGCAATGAATGACTATATAATTGATGAAGAGACTCGAGAAGTAGTAAAGGGAAATCCAAATATAAGATATAAAGCTAAGTACCTGTTAACCTTTATGCGTAAGGTAGGAGTGCTTACAGATCCTGCAAGCAGTAACATGAATACTACTAGATGTCCTCATTGTGGCGCACCAGTTCAAGTCACCAGTGCTGGAAAATGTGAATATTGTGACAGCATCATTACAACTGGAGAACACGATTGGGTATTAAGTGACCTTGATTGCATTAAGCAAGGTACTCATATTGGACCTGGAGGAGTGTTTATACAAAAAAGAGATAACAACTAAAGGGGGGCAATCCCCCTTGCAACCTAGACATGCAATAGGGGGTAGAAATGAAAGGCTTATATGTATTTTTGGGAATTGTAGGAGTAATTGGTGTTGCTAGTTTTATACTTTATTACAAAATTAGAAAGAAAATAAGGACTTTTTCTAAAGAGGTATTTGGCACTGTGAATATTATGGAAGGTTTAGCGAAAGTTCAAGAGGAAGCAGATAATACTCCTTATTCTATTACAAATGCGAATAGGATTTATCAACCTAGAATTGAAAAAGATTTTCCTGACTTTCATAGCAATACCTTAGAGGAAATGGTGAAAAAATTTTTAACGACGTACCTGAACTGTTTGGAAAGTTTAAAGGAATTATCAACTATAAGGAAAATGTGTACAAGTACCGTAATAGAATCCATTAAGTCAGAGATAAATGATCTTAAAGCATCTGGCAAAAGAAGAAAGATTGATGATATTAAATTCCATGCCATAGCGATTTCGGGATATGTAAAAACCCTAGAATATGCCACCGTACGTTATCAGGTAGCTTTAGAATATACAGAACATAAAAAAATTCAATCCAAGTATGAGGTGCATTGTACATATGTTTTTAAGGATTTAGATATTAAAACTTTTGGGCTTCGTTGCAATCATTGTGGAGCACCTTTGGAAACAACCAGTACTACTTGTGAGTACTGTGGTACGATATTTGTTCGAAATATAGAAAAGGTTTGGAGAATTTCCAATTATATAAGAAAAATTTAGGGAGGTATGAATATGGGATTAATAAAAGCAGCTAAAAATGCAATAGGAGGTACTTTAAGGGATCAGTATAAGGAGTATATAGAATGTCCTTCATTTGCCGATACTGATCTTCTTGTAGTAAGAGGTAGAAAAAGCATTTTTGAAGGAGGAACCAATAGAGGTGATGACAATGTTATCACTGATGGTTCTGTAATTGCTGTTGCAGATGGACAATGTATGATAATAGTTGAAGATGGTAAGATTATTGACTTTTGTGTAGGAGATAGTCAGGCTCAAACTACAGGAAGATATATATATAAAACAGGAACTGCTCCATCCTTGTTGACAGGAGGCTTTAAAGGCTTAAAAGATAGCTTTAACACTATTTGGGGAAGAATTCAAAGTGGTGGCCAGATAGATCGAGTACAAAGGGTTTATTATATAAATATGCTAGAAGTAATGGATAATAAATTTGGCATTGGTGATCTTCCTTTTAGAGATTCAGAGTTTGGTTTTACAGTTAATCTTAAGTGTTATGGAACATATAGCTACAAAATCACCGACCCAATAATTTTTTACAGTAAGGTTTGCGGTAATGTAGCTAAAGAATATAGAAGAAATGCAAAATTAGAGGGAGAACTGAAATCAAATGTTCATAGTAAATTAAGTAGAGCACTAGCGAAAGTAGCTTTAAAAGGAATAGCATACGATCAGTTAAATATTTTTTCTGATGAAGTAACTGCTGCTGTTAATGCGGAGCTTGAAGAAGAGTGGGTAAAGGGTAGAGGTATTTCTATAGGAGCTTTCTCAATTGAAATTGTAGATGTTGATGAAGAAAGTAAAAAGCAGATTAAGGAATTTCAAACTTCTAGGTATTATGCTAATCCTCTTGCGGCAGCTGGTTTAAATGCAAAGGCAGATGCGGATGCTAAGAGAGCGGCAGCACAAAATGCAGCAGGACCACACGTTGGTTTTATGAATCTAAATTTTGCTCAGCAGGCTAGCGCTAATACACATAGTTTATTTAGTTATGGTCAGCAGCAAATGCAAGTACCACAGTATGGTTTTAACCAGCAAGCTGGTTTTACACCACAATTTGGCTTTACACAGCCACAGGTTCCTAACCAAGCAAATCCTGCTATGGATGCTAACGTAGAACCTCAAGCAGAGGAAAATATTCCACAGGAGCAACCAGCTTTTGAGACACCAACAACAGATACAGCTACAAGCCCAGTAGTACCAGCTGCTAATGCCTCCGATGATGGATGGAAATGTGAGCAATGTGGTACAGAGAATAGGGGCAAGTTCTGTATAGAATGTGGAAATCAAGCTCCAGCACCAGTGCAAAATACAAATGGTTGGAAATGTGTTAAATGTGGCACTGAAAATACTGGCAAGTTCTGTATGGAATGTGGGTCACCAAAGCCTTTAGATAGCAAATGTGAGACATGCGGCTACGAAGGTACTCAACCCTTTAAGTTCTGTCCTGAATGTGGTGCAGAAAATAAAATATAGAGCAATAATAAACGCCTGGGTAGAGATTTTTACCTAGGCGTTATATTTAGACTTAATAATACATAAGTTGACAACAAGTCTAAAATTTTATATAATAAATACAATCAGTAAACGATTTCAGCGTATAAATTTTATAACTGTCTTTACATCTGGTGGTTTAAGAAATGGGGGATGCCATAATTGAAGGTTGAGTACATTAATCCTTTTATAGAAGCAAGTTTACAAGTAATTAATCAAACAACAAATTTTAATCCTACTATTGGAAAGATTTTTGTGAAAAATAATTCTTATAGCAGTGATGGAGTTGTAATTTTAATCGGATTAACAGGTAAAATAAGTGGAAATGTGGTTCTTTCACTATCCAAAAATCTAGCATTATCAATAGCTTCTGCTATGATGTATGGCATGCCAGTAAATGAATTGGACGAAATATCTAAGAGTGCTATTGCTGAGCTGGCAAATATGATTTTAGGTCATACAGCAAGTATTTTTTATCAAAATAGTATATGCATTGATATAACCCCACCGACAGTTTTGACAGGAGAAAATATACAGCTAACTCCAACTAAATCCTTAACAGTATGTATACCGCTTAATTTTCATGGAGGAGAATCCTTACAGATTGACGTAAGCTATTTAGAGAATTAGTAAACTTAAGAGGGTGTGTTGCAAGGTTACTAAAGTAAGTACTTGTGACCACCTTATTTTTATGCTATTGATATAAAAATGCTGTTGCCCAATCATTAAAAATATATTGTTGAGCAACAGCTTTTTTATTAAATAAGTTTTACAAGCTCATTGGCAACATAAGCAGCATCCTCTAAAGTGAGGGTAGAGTATAATGGTAAGCTAATCTCATTAGCATATTGAGCATATGCATTTGGATAATCTTCAATTTTATAGCCTAAGTTTTTATATAATGTAAACATAGGCAGTGGAGTGAAATGAACATTGGCGGCAATATCCTTTTCCGCTAGTTTTTGAATTACTTCATCACGTTTAGATTCAGTGCAATCTCTTAACCTTAAGGTGTATAAATGATAGCAGGTTTCTGTATCCTCTGTTTTACTTGGCGGAATAATAGCCCAGTCATGCTTGCTAAGAATCTCACTGTACACGTTAAAAAGGGCCCTTCTTTTTTCTATCATTTCATCATATCGGGTTAATTGTACAAGGCCAATAGCCGCCATTATGTCTGTCATGTTTGACTTAAAACCATCGGTTACTATGTCATATTTCCAGGCTCCAGCCTTCATTTTTGAGAGAGCATCTTTGGTTTGCCCATGTAAGGAAGTATATTTAAATTCCTTATATAAGTCTTCCTTACCTTTAAAGTTGTTATTATTATAGGTTATGGCACCACCTTCGGCAGTTGTTAGGTTTTTTACAGCGTGATAAGAAAATACATGAAAATCAAACTGATTACCTACTTTTTGGCCTTTATATTTAGCCCCAAAGGAATGGGCTGAATCTGAAATAAGAATAATATCTTCTCGATTTTTAGCTTTTAACACAGCCTTAACTGAATCGTAATCAACAGGGTAACCACCTATATCAACGGTGATAATAGCTTTTGTTTTAGGTGTTATAGCATGATATATTTTTTCCTCGTCAATATGGAAATGATCTTTTTTTACATCAACAAAAGTTGGTTTTATACCTCTATGGATTAGAACATTAGAGGTAGCAGCGTAGGTATAAGGAGTCGTTATTACCTCATCGCCAGGGCCAACATTCATTACCTTAAGAATTAGCTCTAAGCCTGCAGTGGCACTATTTAAGGCAACACCGTAATTAGCTTCACTATAAGCAGCTAGCTTCTTTTCGAACTCGGCGGTCTTTGGTCCAGAAGTTATCCAACCAGATTTTAACACTTCAACCACCGCATCTATTTCTGATTGAGTTATATCAGGTGGTGAAAAAGGAATTTTTTTATTGGTCATATCATAACCTTCTTTCTAACTTTCAATTTATTATTTTTTATAAAAGCTTTTTATAGTTTGGCATACATATTCAATTTCCTCTTGGCTAATTTCAGGATAAATAGGAAGGGCGATGATAGATTCTGATACCTTTTCTGCTACTGGGAAAGCACCCTTTTTATAGCCAAGATATTGGAAAGCCTTCTGTAAATGTAAAGGCATTGGATAGTAAATGCTATAGCCTATCTCATTTTTGGATAAGTGTTCTGCAAGGCCATCTCTATTTTCTGCTAATATGTTAAAGACATAGAATACTTGCTTTTGATTTCCTTTTAGCTTAGGTAAGCGAACACCTTCAATATCCTTTAGACCTTCCATATATAATTTGGCAACTTTTTCTCTTTTCTTAATTGCTTCATCAATGTATTTAAGCTTGACGGATAGTATAGCTGCTTGCAGTGTATCTAAACGAGAGTTGTAGCCAATATAGTCATAATGATATTTCTTTGAAGCCCCATGAACCCTATAGCTTTTTGCAAGCTTTGCTAGTTCATCATTATTAGTTACTATCATACCACCATCGCCATAACCACCAAGAGTTTTAGTGGGGAAGAAGGAGAATACCCCAAAATCTCCAATAGTACCAGCATGTTTGCTTTGATTATCCTTACCGTTCCATCGCATACCAAAAGCTTCTGCAGCATCCTCTAAAACCCTCAAGTCATATTTGCTGGCTATATCCATTATTTTATCCATATTAGCCATTTGGTCAAATAAATGGATAGGTAATATTCCAACAGTGTTTGAAGTTATTTTTTCTTCTATCTGATCTACATTTATAGAAAAGGTTTCTTCGTCTATATCAACAAAAACCGGCTTTCCTTTATGCCTAATAATACAAGAGGCCGATGCCAAGAAGGTGAAAGGAGAAGTAATTATTTCTTTCCCGTTCTTGAAGCCTAGTATATCAGCAGCAATAACCAAAGCATCTGTGCCTGAAGCAACACCAATGGCATGTTTTGCACCAGTATAGTCTTCAATGCTTCTTTCTAAGTTAGCTACCTGTTCTCCAAGAATAAAGTTTCCTTTTTCAATAACAGCTTGTATGGCCGCCTGAAATTCATCTTTTTTCTCCAAGTATTCCCTTTGTGAACTGTAAAAGTTAACCTTCATAATTTAATTCCTCCTGAATTTTTTTTACTTAAATTGGGGTCTTGAGCAACTAATACTTTGACTCCTTGCTGACGAATCATATCAATTTCATCTACCGCTGCTTCCCAATCTGTAATAAGAATATCAATATCTCGTAAATTAACAGTTTTAGTGAAGTATTCTGCTCCAATTTTATCAAAATTAGCTAAGCAAATTCGCTTATGAGATATGGAGGATACCGTTCTATGAAAAATAGCTCCTTCTGGTGTAGAACTGCTTAAGCCATGTTCAGCGGAGATTCCTCCTCCTGTTAAAAAGGCGGTATCAATCCGTAAATTTTTTATAAATTCAACAGCGAAAGCATCTACCATGCCCTCTGGGCTTTTTACCTTGCCGCAGACTATGTAAGTTTCGATATTATCAAAATCCTTTAGCTTTTCTGCTATGGTAAGACAATTAGTAACTATAGTATATTCCTTATCTCTAGGAAGATACTTGAGCAAAACATAATGTATACTTGCTCCACCAATAAAAACAGTATCACCAGCTTCAATATAATTTGAACATAATCTGGCTACAGCATTTTGGTGTATAGTTCCTTCGCTATATCTTATTTTATTTTCTACAGGCAAACGTCTAACTTTTGGAAGTGATATAGCTCCGCCGTGAGTTCTTTTTAATAATCCCTTTTCCTCCATGTAAGTTAAATCTCTTCGAATAGTATCAATAGAAACCTGATACTCTTCTGCCAAGTCTTTAGCTAACACTCGGCCAAAGGTTTTAACCTTAGTTAGTATAGAATTTCTTCGTTCTTCAGCGAACATGAGTAGCTAACTCCTTTCAAATATAGAGATGCATATAAATATAAGCATGCAATACAATCTTATCACATTCATGCAGTTTTGTTAATGTTTATTTGCATCATTATTCTGTTTTGTAATGAAAATGGATATATATAACAATTTTTATGGTTAGCTTCTATGAATATGCACTAGGTAAAATGAAGATAATAATTAAAGAAATCAATGGAAAAAGTACTAGATTAAATCTATGGGATATAATATAATTAATGTATAAATTATATTATACATAATATTATAAAAATAAAAGGAGAGAATTACTATGAAGAAGTATGTATGTTTAGCATGTGGATATATCTATGATCCAGCAGAAGGAGATCCAGATAACGGTGTAGCACCAGGAACAGCATGGGAAGATGTTCCAGAAGATTGGCTTTGCCCACTTTGCGGTGTTGGTAAGGATCAATTTGAGGAAGTTGAGGAATAAAAACATAAAACATATAAAAAACAGCTTGCACTACAAGCTGTTTTTTATATGTTAATTTTGTGTAAGAATGTTTTTCAGGAATTTTTTGCTTTCTATAAATTTCATTAATAATATTCCTAAAATATAAGCACATACAAATTCTCCCCAGCCAACTTGAATAATATTTAAAGCCAGTGGAAGATTTAACATTAGGTGCAATTCAACTCCTACCACAAGAGCATTTAAAATAACAGTTGGAAGAGGAATAAGAAAAGTTTTATACTTAAAATTGCTCTTTCCAATAAAATAGGTTATAGTTGATGCTACAAGAGTAGTTAGTGATCCGATAATTATATCTATTGGACCTAAAGGACTTTGTAAATTAGCTAATATACAACCAATAAATAAACCTAGAATATAAATAGGTGAGTAAATTGGCAGGATAGTTAGTGCTTCTGCTAATCGATACTGCACATTTGAATAGCTCATAAAAGAAAAGACAAAAGTTAGCGTGACATACATTGCTGCTATCATAGCAGAAATAGCAAGTTGTTTAATAGAAAATTTCATTTTTTTACCTCCCTAGTTTTGTTTTAAGACAGGATGGTTTCGAACTGTCTACATTCCTATAAGAATGCCTGTACATTATATCAATCCCTATCATTTTAGTCAATAAAAAAGATTACATAAAAAACTGATGTATTTTGTCTTTTTGTGAAGAGTGATTTTACTATTATGTTATAGTAATTATTAATATAATTTAGTAAAATAGTAGAGTATATAAACCTAAATTATATAAATATTGGAGATGAATATGGAGTATATTTATTTTGATGCACAGGATATAAAGTTAGATAATGGATTAAGGATAATAACTGTAAAAAGAGATACTAGTATAGCTTCTTTACAATGCGGTATAAAAATAGGTGCCTTATATGAAGGACCAGAGGAAAGAGGCATATCCCATTTTATAGAACATATGATTTTTAAAGGCACTAAAAATAGAAGCAACCAAGTGTTAAATCAGGAACTGGAATTTTTAGGAGGAGAGTATAATGCTTATACCGATTATACCAACACAGTGTATAGTATAACTGTCCTAGAGGAAGAGATTGAAAATGCAGCAACTTTATTAGCGGATATGCTTATTAATTCTACTTTCCCAGAGGAGGAGATCATTAAGGAAAAGGGAGTTATACTAGCAGAGTATAATTCTATTAGTGATGATATAGAAGATTATAGCTTTAGAATGACAAATTATTATGGCTTTAAGGAAAGTCCCTTAAAGCATGATGTAATAGGTACAGCAGAAGCTATAAATAGCTTTACTAGAGAGCAGTTAGTAGATTTTTATTCTAAGCATTATGTACCCAATAATTGTGTTATAACCTTAGTTTCCTCTATGGAACATGAGGTTGCATTAGAAATGCTTAAAGGGCTTTTTGGTCATTGGAAAAGTATTAATATTGAACCAGTAAAGCCTGTTATAGAGAAAAATATCAATGTGAAGAAAACAACCTATAAAAGTAATATTGAGCAAGGCACTATAACATATTTATATACATTTCATAATTTGGATAAGCAAAAGGAACTAGCATTAAGAATTTTAAATCATAGGCTAGGTGAAAGTGCAAATTCTATATTATTTAGAGAGTTAAGAGAAAAGAGAGGCTTAGCTTATGATGTATATACTCACCTTGACACAACTAAGGCTGTAAAAACTCTCTATATATACACAGCGGTTCAGGAATCACTGATAAAGGAAACTATAAAGGTTATAGATAATTGTATAGAACAAATAAAAATGGGCAATATGGTGAATGATGACAATATGTTTGTCCTGATAAAAAAGGTGATGAAAACCTCAGTGGCATCTACCTTAGAGGATTCTACAGATTTGGCTAATTATATTTTGCATCAATGCTTAGATGGAGAAAGTATATATGAATTTATAGAAGATATGAAGAATATAGAACAGCTTAATAAGGAAGAAATATATCAGGTTGCTAAAGAGGTTTTCAACAAACCAACTATACATATTTTAAAACCCAAAAAGTGAAGAAGGTATCAATATGGAAAATATTATTACGAAGGTTGAGGTTCAGAAAAACAATAAAAATAGAGTTAATGTATATGTTGATGATGAATATGTCTTTAGTTGTGATGCAGAGCTTGTTTATAAGTATGATTTAAAAAAGCAAAAGTCTATCCAGCTGGAGGAACTTAAAGAAATTATTGCTGATGATAATTATATTAAGGCTAAAAATATGGCCTTAAGGTATATAGAGAGAGCCTATAAAACAGAAAAAGAAATGAAGGATAAATTGATTAACAAAGGATATGATGAAGCAACTATAAAGAGGGTAATTAGCTTTTTGAAGGAGTATAATTTTATAGATGACAGAAAATATGCTGACATGTATATAAAAGCTAAGCAAAAAAACTCAGGAAAAAATAAAATAAAGTATGATTTGCTAAAAAGAGGCATAAATCAAAGTATAGTGGACAGTGTAACTGAAAGCTTGACAAGTGAATGTGAAGAGGATAGTGCCAGAGTGTTAGCTGAGAAAAAATATAAAGCAATCATAAAAAGAGAAGTAGATAGAAGAAAAATCTATGAGAAGCTGCTTAGATTTTTAGTTAGTAAAGGCTATACCTGGGAACTATCCAAATCTGTTATAGAAAAGGTAATAGATTATTCTCTAGATGATTGATGAAAGAGGTTAGCTTATGGAGATAAATATCATATCCCTAATCCTTATTATTTCTTTTATATACCCTATTTTTTTAGGGCTTTTCAAAAGGTTTTCTAGTGTAGAGCTTAAAAAAAATATAACTTCAACGGAAGCAGATATAGGTGTTATTGTAGCACTAATTTTAGGACTCTTTTTCTTAAAAAGAATTTTTTTTCAACATGATTTTGGGCTATACAAAAAAATATATGAAGTCTTACCAGAAGGCTTCATTACTTATATAGAGGCCAAGCCTTATTTATTGTATTTAATAGTTTTACCAATCATGGCTTTGGTATTTTATGAATTAATAAAAAGCTTCTTTAGTTTGTTAAATATTGCTATAATTTTTCCAGTGTTGGACGGTCTGGATAGGTCATTGCAGAGTAAAAGTAATCATTTGAAAAGATTTTTGTCTGCAGTGTTTCAAATTCCCAAAGCTATATGTTATGTAATTGTATTATCAGTTATTTTTAATATATTGGTCTATACTAACATAAATAGTAAGTTTAATGACTATCTATCAAACTCTAAAATATATAATTATATTTGTAAGGATATTATTGTTCCTATTGCTAACTCTAAGGTTGCAAGGCAAATTCCAAATATAATTAATGATTCTATGAAAATAGAAGTGAAAGAGGCTTCTAGAAATATTGCTGGCATAGATACTGTGGTGTATTATAATGGCGTAACTTTAGAGGAAGGTGTTCGGTCAAATGACACTATAGATAATTTTGCTAGAAAATTAGTAAGTAAAGCTAAAAATGACGATGAAAAAGCAAAAATATTATATGAATGGATTGGAAGAAATATTGAATATGATGATGAAAAGGCAAAAAGAATTCTAAATAATGATTTTAAAGTAAAATCAGGGGCTATTGTAGCTTTTAATGAAAGAAAAGGTATATGCTTTGACTATTCTTGTTTATATATAGCTATGTGTAGGGCAGTGGGGTTAGATGTAAGACTCATTACTGGTGAAGGTTTTAATGGTATAAGCTGGGTTAGTCATGCATGGAATCAAGTATATGTGAACAATCAATGGATTAATGTGGATACTACCTTTTATAAAGGTGGAAATTATTATAACAGTAGTAGATTTAATATGGATCATAGAAATGCTTCTGTAGAAGCTGAATGGAAATAATCCCTTTAACGGGGATTTTTTTTATACCCATCTATTATTAGTTTGATAGCTTTTTCACAATCCTTATCTGCATTATCTAAGCTCCAAGCAGTGTTAAAATATATCAAAGCTTTTTTTGAATTTTTTAGCATAGCATAACAGTAGGCTAAATTAAAGAAATACTTGCTGTCACGCTTTAATTGAATGGCCTTTTTTAAAAATGCTATGGCTTTTTCATATTCTTTTAATTTTATAAAGCATACCCCTGCGTTATAAAAGGATGCAGATTCATTTTCTTTATATTCAATAGCTTTTTCATATAATTCAATAGCTCTTTTATAGTTTTTGGTGTTATAGTATTGGTTAGCTTTTTCGAAATAACTCATAAAAATCCTCCTTAAAACATCTCCAGTACTACTTTATTAATATATTCCTTAAATGAAATCATATTACATTTAGATTATTGTCTAAGTTAAAAAAGAATATACTTCAAAACTGCAATAATTTATGTAAAAGTAAAAGAAATCGATAAAAATTAAAATATTCCACGTAAAATAAGAAACATTGACTTTTGAATATTTATAAAAAAGGAATAGACTAATTATATTAAATTTAGTAAAGGCAAGGATTACGTACTTTAGAGTTATTATTTTTTAAAACTCTAACTGTTAGGGGTGGCTTTATGGAAGAAAGAATAAAAAAAATTATAGCAATTGATAAGGAAGCAATTAATTATCAAAGGATAAAAAAGGATTTGATAAAAACTAAGAAGCAGGATATAGAAAGGGAGATAAAAGAAACTATAAAAGAGAATAAACGATTAATTGAAGATGAAAAACAGAAAATTCGCGAAGAAGAAATGGCTTCTGCTAGGGAAGAAGCAGCCAGAATTAAAGAACGGGCTGAGAAAAGGTTACAGGAAGATAGGGACTTGTTTTCAAAAATAAAAGAGGAGTTGGAAGTCTCCGTCTTTAAAAAATTAATAGAAGATTTCCAGGAAGTATGATATGGGTAGAGTTGTTGATTTTACAGCTATTAATGCAAAAATAAAAGCTATGGAGGGATTTTGGCTAAAAAAATCCCAATATAAAGAGCTAATAGAGTGTAATAATTTTAGAGAAGCCCTAATTTATCTTCGCGATAAAACAAAATACGGAGACACGTTAAAGGAATATAATGTTGAGGAACTACATAGAGGACAGTTAGAAGTAATATTAAAGAGGAAATATATCAGTAATTTTACCAAGCTTTCTCATTTTTTAAGAGATGATTATAGAAAACTGCTAAAGGTTATTTTTACTCGTTTCGAAGTGGATGATATTAAAGTTATTATACGAGGAAAGTATATAGGTAAACGAACAGAGGACTTGGAGCAGAGAATTTCTTATAAATGTTCTATGAGTACAATAAACTACGATGAACTGTTGCAGGCGGATAATGTAGAACAGGTAGTAGATAAGTTAAAGGGTACAATTTACTATAAGTATATCTATAATTTAGTAGATAGTATTGAAGATGATGGACTATTTAGAATAGAAATGGCTTTAGACTCTGTTTATTTTATTCTATTAAAAAGGTTTATAAAGAAGCTTCCTAAGGAAGATAAAGAAGTTGTTGAAAAAATCAATGGAATTCAAGCAGATCTATTAAATATTCAGATGATTTACCGGGGATTAAAATACTATCAATTGCCATCTGAAATTTTGTTTAATTATGCAGTACAGGATGGTTGTAAGCTTAAAAAAGACGATTTAAAGAGACTGTGTTATAGTAAGAATATTGATGACTTCTTGAATAAAATTAAGACCACAGCTTACAAGGAAATCTTTAATATAAGTGAATTTGAGGATTATTTGCTTGAAAAAGAAATGATGGCTTTTCTTCAAAAATTATACACTCGATATAAAACTGAAGCAAAAATGAATATTTCTGTTATACTTGCCTATCTTGAATTGTCTTTAATAGAATACAGAAATATAGTAAGCATAGTTGAAAATAAAAGATACAGTCAGCACAATGATGAAATTATTAAGTATATAACTACCACAATGTAATCAGAGAGGTGAGCTAATGGCAATCGAGAAAATGATAATGTTAAATATAGTTGGTCATATCGCCGATATCGACAAGGTATCTAAGTCCCTGGTTCTATCTGGTTGTGTACAGCCAGTAGATGCCATGCAGGAACTTAATACTACTGATTTTACTGTTAAAACTACAGAGGATAATTTGGATGCACTGCTTGATGTATGCTATATTAGACCTTATGCAAACTCAAGAAATCTTTCCGAATTGGAAAAGGCTATGGAGAAAATTCGCAGCCTGTGTCCTAAGAGTAAAGGTATTAAGATAAAGGCTGAAGAATTAATAAGTGATTTTTCAGAGCTTAGTGATGCTATTATGAACTTAGAGAAAACCTTGGGTCAAAAGTATGAAGTATTGCAAAATAAAGTATCAGAAAGAAATAACATACTAGAAACCCTGAAGCATTTGCAATTTCTTAAAGGGCTAGATATATCCTTTGAGGAATTAAACAATCTGAAATATATGGATTGTAGAATCATGAAAATTTCTTCTGAAAATATGAAAAAGCTAAGGAATAACTATGAAAATATACCTTCTATTGCAAGTACTATATATGAGCACAAGGATTATCATATAATAATGGCTTTTACACCATATATATTGTTGCCAGAAGCAGATAGGATTTATAATTCCTTAAATTGTGAAATCATACCTCTCTCTGTAAAGGAAAAAGGTACTCCGAAAGAGATAATAAATTCCCTGAATTCAAAGCTTAATGATATTAACAAAGAAATTCAAAATCTGGAGTCGGAGCTAGATAAAGAAATCAACGATAATAAGAATCAAATTTATATTTTAGAAAAGAGCTTAGAATTAGAAGTTAAAAGTAACTTTATAAAAGATCATATGGCTTCAACCAATGAGTTCTTTTATTTCTCTGGCTGGGTGCCAAAAAGGCTAGTTGGAAAGGTTAAAAAGTCTATTGAAGATTCAAAGGATAAATTGATTATTACAGAGAAGGAAGCTCATGAAGTTAGCAGCAACATTGTGGTGCCTACAAGTTTGAGAAATAACTTTATTGTGCGACCCTTTGAAAGTATGGTCCACATGTATGCGGTACCATCCTATGGAGAATTAGACCCAACGATTTTCCTAGGATTAAGCTATATGCTACTGTTCGGAGCAATGTTTGGAGATGTTGGACAAGGTTTAATATTTACTCTAGTAGGCATCCTTTTACTTAAGAAAATGAATAGACCTAATCTTGGTGGAGTTTTGTTTAGATTAGGTATAAGCTCAACAATTTTTGGTTTTGCATATGGTAGTATTTTTGGATTTGAGGAATTTCCGCATTTTATTCAGGAAGCCTTTGGTGTAGAAGAAATGCCTCACTTTTTCATTAGACCGATGGATAATATTATGGAAACACTCATATACGGTGTTATGATAGGATGCATTTTGCTAGTTGTAAGTTATATATATAGCTTGATCAATAATTTCAGAAAGAGGGATTTGGAGAATGGCGTATTTGGAAAGGATGGATTGGTAGGCTTCATATTCTTCTTATCTCTATTAGCCTTTATTATAACTACATACTTAAAGATAAATCTATTACCGAACGGAATTTGGTTTAGTATCTTTGGAGTATCATTATTACTAATGCTATTTAAAGAGCCTTTGGCTAATTTAATTCTAGGGAAAAGACCTTTATATAGCGAAGGAAAAACAGACTATTATGTAGAAGGTGGCTTCGGTATTATTGAAACTTTGATAAGCTTATTTTCTAATACGGTTTCCTTCATAAGAGTTGGAGCCTTTGCCTTGAACCATGTAGGCTTGTTTATGGCCTTTACTGCATTGGCAAAGATGATGAATGGAATGGGCAGTGTGTTCATGTACGTGTTAGGTAATATAGTTATTCTAGGCTTAGAGGGCTTAATAGTATTTATACAAGGCCTAAGACTAGAATACTATGAGCTATTCAGCAAATACTTTGAAGGTGAAGGAGAAGTATTTGAGAGTATTAAGGTTACTGGAGTAGCATAATTATACTTATTTAGCTTAACTTAAAGTGAATAGATAGAGTTAGGCATTTATATACTATAAAAATATTAAAACAAATATATCTATGGAGGTAATATTATGTTAATTATTGCAATTTTAACTTTTATTTTGGTGGTTAGTACTATAAGCTATGGTCTTGTTCAAAAATCAAAAGAGGATATTCAAGGAAAGAAAAAGCTAAAAAAAGCTATGGGCATTAATCTATCAATCTTTATACCAGTAATGTGTGGGGCCTTAATTTTATTAGTTCCAGACATAGTTAAAGCTGCAGGTGAAGCTGGTGTTTCAAATGGATCTGGTTTAGGTTATATAGCAGCAGCTTTAAGTACTGGTCTTGCTACAATAGGTACTGGTTATGCTGTTGGTTCTGTTGGTTCAGCAGCCTTAGGTGCAGTATCCGAAGATCCTAAGATGTTAGGTAAAACTTTGATTTATGTAGGCTTAGGTGAAGGTATTGCTATTTACGGTCTAATAATATCTATTATGATTTTATCCAGCCTATAGGAGAATGTTTATGAAAAGTTTTTTAATCAGTGATAATGTTGATACAATGTTGGGTCTAAGGATTGCTGGTATTGATGGCATTGTTTTGCACAGTAAGGATGAAATAGAGTTTATACTAGATAAGCTCTTGGAGGATAAGGAGATTGGCATAATTCTTTTGACAGAAAAAGCAGCCAGTGTGGTACCTGAAAAACTGACTCAAATCAAACTGGCAAAGCAGCTTCCTCTTATCATAGAGATACCTGATAGACATGGAAATAGTAAGGATAAAGATGCCATTATGGGATATATTAGAGATTCCATAGGCCTAAAGATATGAGGTGATAGTATTGGCTACTACAATTGAAGAAAAATTAAAACTATTTACCAAGATAATATACGATAAGATAGAAGAAGAAAAGCAGGCAGAGCTTGAAAGCTTGGAGCAAGAGAGAGCTATAAAATTAGAAGAACTAAGAAAAAGCTTAGATAAAAGTAGGGAAGAAGAACTGAAAGAGTTTCGGAAGAGAACAAAGATTATGGCAAAAGATTTACTTGCTGAAGAAAAGGCTCAGCAAAAACAGAAGGAAATTGCTCTTTATCAAGATATGATAAGAGAAGTGGAAGAAGGAATAAAACAACGAATAATTGATTTTGTAAAAACTGAAGAATATAAAGAAATACTTTTAAACACAGCAAAATCTGCCTTGAAAAAGCTAGCTCAGGGAGCCTATACCATCTATTTTAAATCTAATGATTTTCAAGTAGTTAAAGAACCATTAGCTAAGTATTGTAAGGAGATTGGTCTAAATGTACAACTTCAAGAAACAGAAGTAGATATAATGGGAGGCTTCATTATAGAAGATAGCAATAGGAAATTTAGAATAGACCATACTTTAGAGAGTAAGTTCTTAGACTTAAAGGATTATGTGGGCACCAAGATACATGAGAACTTTTATAGGGGATGATAATATGGGAATGCAAACTACTGGTGATATGAAGAAAATGGGTTATATTTATAGTATAAATGGTCCTGTAGTAACAGCAGATAACATGACTGGTTTTGCCATGAGAGAGATGGTTATGGTGGGCAATAAAAAGCTTATCGGTGAAATAATCATACTTGAAGGTGACAGGGCCACTATACAGGTATATGAGGAAACTGCTGGTTTAAAAGCTGGTGAACCCATAATTTCAACTGGAAGTCCTTTAAGTGTCAAGCTTGGACCAGGCATTATGGGAAATATCTTTGATGGAATTGAAAGACCATTAAATAAAATTAATGATTTATCAGAAGGATTTATTCCTGAAGGTATAGGACTATTATCAATTGACGAGGAAAAGCTTTGGAAAACAGAAGTTTTAGTAAAGGAAGGACAATTCTTAAAGGCAGGGGATGTTTATGCTCAGGTACAGGAGACTCCTCTGATTATGCATAAAATTATGGTTCCTCCAGATGTAGAGGGAACTGTAGTCAAGGTAATGCCTAGTGGAGATTACAACATTAATACTGCTGTGGTAACCTTGGAAACCATGAACGGCAATAGGGATTTATTTTTATATCAAGAATGGCCTGTTAGAATACCAAGACCAGTGAAACGTAGAAAATCTATATCTATACCTCTAGTGACAGGTCAAAGAGTGCTTGATAGCTTTTTCCCTCTCGCAAAGGGTGGTACCGTAGCTATTCCTGGAGGTTTTGGAACCGGTAAGACTATGACTCAGCATCAGCTAGCTAAATGGTCTGATGCAGATGTAATAGTATATATAGGCTGCGGTGAAAGAGGTAATGAAATGACAGAGGTTTTGGAGGATTTTCCAAAGCTTATAGACCCAAAGACCAATTTGGCCCTTATGAATAGAACTGTATTAATTGCCAATACTTCTAATATGCCAGTTGCAGCCAGAGAAGCAAGTATTTATACAGGTATAACTATAGCAGAATACTATAGAGACATGGGACTTCATGTAGCAATCATGGCAGATTCTACCTCTAGATGGGCTGAAGCCTTAAGAGAAATTTCTGGTAGACTCGAAGAAATGCCTGCAGAAGAAGGATATCCAGCATATTTAGCATCAAGACTAGCAGAATTTTATGAAAGAGCAGGTTATGTAGAAAGTTTAAATGATTCAGAAGGTTCTATTACAGTAATTGGTGCTGTATCACCAGCTGGTGGTGACTTTTCTGAGCCTGTTACACAAAATACTAAAAGATTCGTTAGTGCCTTTTTAGGATTGGATAAGAAACTAGCCTATGCTAGACACTATCCTGCAATAAATTGGCTATCTAGCTATAGTGGATACATACCTATGCTAGAGAATTGGTATGAGGAAAATGTAGCTAAGGATATGATACCTTTAAGAAATAAAATGATGAAAATTCTCTCAGAAGAAAGCAAGCTTCAAGAAATAGTTAAGCTAGTAGGAGAAGATGTACTACCAGATGATCAAAGACTTATACTGGAGACAGCAAACATAATTAAGGTTGCTTTCTTACAGCAAAATGCTTATCATTCACAGGATACCTATGTACCATTAAATAAGCAATACAGAATGTTAAAGGTCATTGAAAAGTTTTATGAATTAGCAAATATAAGCGTTAAGAAAGGTATACCTATAGCTAAAATTAAGGATAGATCCCTATTGGAAGAGATATTAAAGATGAAATATAATGTTCCAAATAGTGATCTAACTAAATTAGATGAGTTAGAAGTGAAAATAGAGAATTATTTTGAGAAGCTTGATGCCAAGTACGAATAGGAGGGATTAGGTTGAAAAAAGAATATTTAATTTTAGACAAGGTAAAAGGCCCTCTTGTTATACTTTCTGGAATAGAAGATGCTGCTTATGATGAAATTGTAGATATAGTAGTTGAAGGGAAACATAGGAAAAAAGGTAAAGTAGTTAGTATATATGGAGATACTGTGGTAATTCAAGTTTTTGATGCAACTACAGGTATGTCTGTTGATAACTCTGCAGTAACCTTTACTGCAAGACCACTAGAAATTCCCTTAAATAAAAACATATTAGGCAGAGAGTTTAATGGTATAGGGGAACCAAGAGATGGTAATGGAAAAATATATAGCGATAAAAAATATAATGTAAATGGTAGACCTATGAATCCGGTAGCTAGAAAGTATCCAAGAAACTTTATTCAAACTGGTATTTCATCAATAGATTGCTTGACAACCTTAATTAGAGGACAAAAGCTACCTGTATTTACTGGAAATGGTATGCCCCATAATGAATTAGCTTCTCAGATTATAAGGCAGGCAACTATAAGTGAAGATGAAAATGACAATTTTGCTATAGTTTTTGCGGCAATGGGCTTGAAGCATGATGATGCAGATTATTTCAGAAAAAGCTTTCAACAAGCAGGGGTTCAGGATAGGGTAGTTACTTTCATGAATTTAGCCGATGACCCTATAGTTGAAAGAATTGCAACTCCTAGATGTGCCCTCACTGCTGCGGAATATCTTGCCTTTGAAGAAGGTATGCATATTCTAGTTATAATGAATGATTTAACAAACTATTGCGAAGCCTTAAGAGAAATTTCTTCCCTAAAGGAAGAAGTGCCTAGTAGAAAGGGCTATCCAGGTTATTTATATTCTGATTTAGCCTCCTTATATGAAAGAGCTGGCATGATGAAGAATAAAAAGGGAAGTATTACACAGATTCCTATTGTATCAATGCCTAATGATGACATTACTCATCCTATTCCTGACTTAACAGGCTTTATAACAGAAGGGCAAGTGGTTTTAAGCAGAAGTATGCAACAGCGAGATATATACCCTCCTGTTAATATATTACCTTCTTTATCTAGACTTATGAAAGATGGAATTGGTGAAGGTTATACAAGAGAAGATCATGCTGATGTTGCAAATCAGATTTTCGCAGCCTATTCTAGGGTGCAGGAGATTACTTCCTTAGCACAAGTAATTGGAGAAGATGAACTTTCAGATATAGATAAGCTATATATGAAATTTGGTAAAGAATTTGAGAATAAATTTTTAAAGCAGGACTATAATGACAATAGAACCATAGAAGAAACCTTAGATTTAGCTTGGAAAGTATTATCTATTCTTCCCAAAAACGAATTGGATAGAGTAAGTCCAGAAATTCTTGATAAATATTATTTAGAATAGTTAATTACAGAAGACATAGAAAACACTAGCTGTTTCTTGTCTTCTGTGTTAATATTTAATGGAAGGAGGCTGTGGAATGGATAATGTGGCACCAACCAAATCTAACCTTATCAGTGCAGAGAATTCCTTGCAGTTTTCTAAAATGGGTTTTGAATTGCTAGATAAGAAAAGAAATGTGCTTATTAGAGAAATGATGTCTTATGTAGATAGAGCGGAGGAGCTTCAAAACCGAGTTAGCCAAGTTTTTAGTGATGCTTACGATGCTATTAGAAAGGCAAATATAACCGTAGGTATAACTAATATTGAGGACATAGCTTTGGCCATATCTAAGGAAAAGGACTATGATATAGTATTTAAAAGTGTAATGGGGGTAGAGGTACCTCATATTATATACGATAGAAAGGATATAAAGCCTGAGTATGGTTTTTATCATAGTAACTCAGCTATGGATATAGCCTATGAGAAATTTAATGAAGTAAAATACTTAATATATGAGTTGGCAGAAGTGGAAAATGCTATATTTAGACTAGCTAAGGAAATTAAGAAAACTCAAAAAAGAGCTAATGCCTTAGAAAATATTCAAATTCCAAAGTATCAGGCCATGGTAAAGTTCATAGGGGAAGTATTAGAAGAAAAAGAAAGAGAAGACTTCTTTAGATTGAAAGTTGTAAAAAATAATAAAGATCGGAAATAGTTAAGCTTGGCAGTTTTTATTTTTTCATAGATAAAATGCTGCCTTTTATTATTAGGAACTATAATTAAAGTATTCATTGACTTGCTTAATCATTGGTGTTAAAATTTGCTAAGAATATCTTTTCTTTATATTTAAATGAGTAAATGGGGTTGATTAGATGAGGGAAACGTATCATTTGGGGATGGATGTAGGATCAACTACAGTTAAAATGGTGGTTTTAGACAAAAATTGTAGGCTGGTATTTAGTGACTATAGACGTCATTATTCTGATATCAAAAAAACTATAGTAGAGTTATTTCAAGAAACATACAAAAAAATACCCGATAGCTATATTACTATGATGGTTACAGGCTCTGGTGGTATGTCCGTTTCAAAGTGGATGAATATACCATTTATACAAGAGGTTATAGCTTGTACTCACACTGTTGAAACCTATATTCCTCAAACTGACGTTGCTATAGAACTAGGTGGAGAAGATGCAAAGATAACATATTTTACTGGGGGGCTAGAGCAAAGAATGAACGGAACCTGTGCAGGAGGTACAGGAGCCTTCATAGACCAAATGGCTGGTTTACTGCAGACTGATGCTGCTGGTTTGAATGAATTAGCTAAGTCCTTTAAGGTTATTTATCCTATAGCTTCCAGATGTGGTGTATTTGCTAAAACGGATATACAGCCTTTGATTAACGAAGGTGCTGCTAAGGAAGATATTGCAGCCTCAGTGTTTCAATCGGTAGTTAATCAGACTATTAGTGGACTTGCCTGTGGAAAGCCTATAAGAGGAAATGTGGCTTTTTTAGGTGGACCTTTGTACTTTTTATCAGAACTTAGAAAAAGATTTATAGAGACTCTACAGTTAACAGAGGAACAAATAATTTTTCCAGAGAATTCTCAACTTTTTGTTGCTATGGGAGCTGCTCTTAAATCTCAGGAATTGCCTAAGATTTTATTTACTGAGGTAATAGGTAGGTTAAAAAATATAAATGAAGAAAATTCTGTGGAAATTCAAAGACTAAGACCTTTATTTATAAATAAGGCTGAGTACGAAGAATTTATTGAAAGGCATAGTAAGAGCAAGGTAGCTAAAGAAGATTTAGCAAGCTATACAGGAAAGGCATACATAGGAATAGATGCTGGTTCCACTACCACTAAGGCAGCCTTAATTGGAGAAAATGGACAACTTTTATATTCTTATTACGGAAGTAATCAAGGTAGTCCTTTGCAACAGGTAATTTACATTTTAAAAGAGCTATATGATCAGCTACCTGAAAAGGTAATCATTGCTAATTCTTGTGTAACAGGCTATGGAGAAGCCTTGATTAAAGAAGCCTTAAAAGTTGATATTGGTGAAATAGAAACTATAGCTCATTATAAGGCAGCGGCCTTTTTCCAACCAGATGTTGATTTTATTTTAGATATTGGCGGACAAGATATGAAATGCTTAAAAATCAAGGATGGGGTTATTGATAGTATATTGCTTAATGAAGCTTGTTCCTCAGGTTGTGGCTCCTTTATAGAAACCTTTGCCCATTCCTTGAATATGTCTGTACAAGAATTTGCAAAGGAAGCTATAAAAGCAGACTATCCTGTGGATCTTGGATCTAGATGTACTGTATTTATGAATTCTAGGGTTAAGCAGGCTCAGAAGGAAGGAGCTTCTGTAGGAGATATTTCTGCTGGCTTATCCTATTCTGTTATAAAAAATGCCCTTCAAAAGGTTATAAAGGTACGTGATCCTAAGGATTTAGGAAAGAATATAATTGTACAAGGTGGTACTTTCTACAATGACTCTGTATTAAGAAGCTTCGAATTGGTAGCTGAGAGAGAAGCTATTAGACCAGATATAGCTGGACTTATGGGGGCTTTTGGAGCAGCTTTAATTGCCAGAGAAAGGGCAGAAGCAGGTCATATCAGTACAATTCTAGGAAGAGACAAAATTGAAGAATTTATTTATGATACGACCTTAAGACGTTGTGGTTTATGTGGCAATAATTGTTTGCTTACCATTAATAAGTTTAATGACGGTGGAGAATTCATATCCGGTAATAGATGTGAAAGGGGTTTAGGTATAACTCATAAAAAAGCGGAAACAGTACCAAACCTTTATGATTATAAGTACAAGAGACTTTTCCAATATAAACCTCTAAGCAAGGAGGAAGCTCCTAGAGGTACTGTTGGAATACCAAGGGTTCTAAACATGTATGAGAATTATCCATTTTGGTTTACCTTCTTTACTAAGCTAGGATTTAGAGTGGAGCTATCCCAAAGATCATCCAAAAAGGTTTATGAGTTGGGGATTGAAACTATTCCATCGGAATCAGTATGCTACCCTGCAAAAATTGTTCATGGACATATAATGAGCTTAATTAATAAGGGAGTTAAGTTTATATTTTATCCTTCTATTCCTTATGAAAAGAAGGAGGATCCAAAGGCAGACAATCATTATAATTGCCCAATTGTAACCTCCTATCCAGAAGTGATTAGGACTAACATGGATATATTAAAAGAAAAAAATATATTATTCATGAATCCTTTCCTATCCTTAAATAATAAAGAAAAATTGAAGAAAAGATTGTTAGAGGAGTTAGGCAGCTTAAATATTTCAAAGGCAGAAATAAATGAGGCTGTTGAAGCCGCATGGCAAGAAAGACTTAATTTTGAAGAGGATATACGTAAAAAGGGAGAAGAGGTTTTAGCCTATATTAAGGAAAAGGGCATGAAGGGTATAGTACTTAGTGGACGTCCTTATCATGTGGATCCAGAGATAAATCACGGTATACCAAATATAATTACTGGCTTTAATATGGCAGTTTTAACAGAGGATTCTATTGCCCACTTAGCGGAGATAGAAAGACCATTAAGGGTTGTAGATCAATGGGTTTATCATTCTAGATTGTATAGAGCAGCCACTTTTGTCGCAAAACAGGACAACCTAGAATTAGTGCAATTAAATTCCTTTGGTTGTGGCCTGGATGCTGTAACTACAGATCAAGTTCAGGAGATATTGCAGAAGGAAGGCAAAATCTACACTACCCTAAAAATAGATGAAGGCAATAATTTAGGAGCAGCTAGAATTAGAATAAGATCACTAAAAGCTGCTATTGAAGAGAGAGATAGAAACAATTATGTAAGAAAGCCTCAGGAGTCAAAATATAAGAAAGTATTGTTCACAAAAGAAATGAAAAAGAAACACACTATATTAGCACCAGAAATGTCCCCTATACATTTTCAGTTCTTAGAAATAGCCTTTAGACATTCTGGCTATAATGTGGTGGTTCTGCCTTCCAAGGATAAAGGTGCTGTAGATGTAGGCCTTAAGTATGTAAATAACGATGCCTGCTATCCATCAATAATTGTTGTGGGACAAATTATTGAGGCTCTTCAGTCAGGTAAATATGATGTGAATAATACCTCAGTAATTATCACTCAAACAGGAGGAGGTTGCAGAGCAACTAACTATATCGGCTTCTTAAGAAAGGCATTAGCAGAGGCTGGATACCCAGAAGTACCAGTTATCTCATTAAATGCAGCAGGTTTAGAAAGTAACCCAGGCTTCAAGATTACATACGGTCTAATTAATAGGGCTCTTATTGCATTGGTTTACGGAGATTTGTTAATGAGAGTTTTGTATAGGGTTAGACCCTATGAAAAAATTAAAGGTTCCGCTAATGCCCTTTATGAAAGCTGGGTTGAAAAATGTAAGGAATCTGTTATAAGCGGAAGTCATAGAACCTTTAAAAGAAATGTTTATAATATAGTTAAGGATTTCGATAATTTAGAATTAAGAGACATTAAGAAGCCTAAAGTTGGTCTGGTTGGAGAAATATTAGTAAAGTTCCATCCAACGGCTAACAATGATGTTGTTGATATAGTTGAAAGTGAAGGGGCAGAGGCAGTTATGCCTGACTTAATAGGCTTTTTCCTTTATTGTGCTTATGACGCAGATTATAAATATAAAATGTTAGAAGGTACTAAAAAGGGCCAGCTTGGTGGTAAGCTAGTAATTAAGACAATTGAATTCTATAGAAGACATATGAGGGAGGCCTTAGAGAAGAGCAAGCGTTTTGAGGCGCCTGAACCTATAGAAAAGTTAGCACAGAGAGCTTCTAAAATTTTATCCTTAGGAAACCAAACTGGTGAGGGCTGGTTCTTAACTGCTGAGATGATTGAGCTTATTGAAAGTGGTGCAGAAAATATTATTTGTATGCAACCTTTTGCTTGCTTACCTAACCATGTTACTGGAAAAGGCATGATAAAAGCTTTAAAGGCTCAGTATCCAATGGCTAATATAACCGCTATTGATTACGATCCAGGAGCTAGCGAGGTTAATCAATTAAACAGAATCAAGCTGATGATGGCTGCAGCCTTTAAAAACATGGAGGCAATAGCAAAGGATGCAGATCAAGAAAGATTAGCAATGGAAGAAGCAGCTGGTAGTAAGGCATAAGTATTCCCCTTGACATTAGAAAAAATTATATTATAATAAGTTATATTAATATATGAAAATAGCTGTGAGAAAGAGGAGTAGAAGTTCAACCCCATATTAAGAGAGAAAGGTTCGTTGGCTGAGAGACCTTTTATATGGAGAACTTTGAAGGTAGCTTTTGAGCTTCTTTGCTGAAAAATGTTAAATGTAAGCAAAGACGGTTTTTTCAACCGTTATGGTATGAGAGCCCATAAATATTGTGGGAAAAAAGGTGGTACCGCGAGTCTTCGTCCTTTTAGGACGAAGACTTTTTTATTTGGCAAAGCTTAATTAAATGGATAAACTATAAAGAGCTTTTAATTAATAAAAGGAGGAAGAATGATGGAAGAAAAGATTACTTTGTCTACAACCTACAATCCTAAAGAATTTGAAGAAAGATTATATAAAAGTTGGGAAGAGAAAAGATATTTCACACCAGTGGTGGATAAGAATAAAAAGCCCTTTACTATAGTAATGCCACCACCAAATATTACTGGAAAGCTTCATTTAGGTCATGCTTTAGACAATACACTTCAGGATATGATAATTAGATTTAAGAGAATGCAGGGATACTGCACTTTATGGTTACCAGGAGAAGACCATGCTAGTATAGCTACAGAAGTAAAGGTTGGGAATGAACTTTTAAAGCAGGGACTTAAGAAAAAGGAAATGGGCAGAGAGGCTTTTTTAGCTAAGGTTTGGGAATGGACTGATGAATACAGAGAAAGAATAAGAGGTCAGTTGAAAAAGCTTGGAGCTTCTGCAGACTTTACAAGAGAAGCCTTTACTATGGATGAGAATTTAAATAAGGCCGTTAGACATGTTTTTGTAAAGTTATATGAAAATGGTTTAATATATAAAGGAAATAGAATAACTAACTGGTGCCCTAAGTGTCAAACTGCTCTTTCAGATGCAGAAATTGAATATAGTGAGCAGGAGGGCAGCTTCTGGCATATAAAGTATCCTGTTATTGGCAGTGATGAATATTTAGAAATAGCTACTACAAGACCAGAAACGATGCTAGGAGATACTGCTGTAGCAGTAAATCCATCAGATGAAAGATATAGTCATCTTATAGGAAAGAAGCTTTTACTTCCATTAGTAAACAGGGAAATTCCTGTAATTGCTGATGAATATGTTGATAAGGAATTTGGAACAGGTGCAGTTAAAATAACTCCAGCTCATGATCCAAATGACTATGAAGTAGGAAAAAGGCATAATCTTGAGGAAATAAATGTGATGAATCCTGACGGTACTATAAATGAATTAGGTGGCAAATATGCAGGAATGGACAGATACGCTGCAAGAAAGGCTATAGTTGAGGATTTAGAAATGGGAGGATACCTAGTTAAAATCAAGCCTCATGTACACAATGTAGGAACTCATGACAGATGTAGTACAGTTATAGAGCCTATGATATCAAAGCAATGGTACGTTAAGATGGAATCCCTAGCTAAACCTGCTATTGAAGCTGTTAGAAGTGGTAAGACTAAATTTGTACCAGAGAGATTCGAGAAAATATACTTTAACTGGATGGAAAATATACAAGACTGGTGTATATCCAGACAGCTTTGGTGGGGCCATAGAATACCAGTATGGTACTGCAAGGATTGTGGAGAAATAATAGTAGCAGAAGAAACTCCTAATGCTTGCTGCAAATGTGGTTCACAAAATCTTAAGCAGGATGAAGATGTACTGGATACTTGGTTTAGTTCTGCATTGTGGCCTTTCTCAACCTTAGGATGGCCAGAAAAAACAGAAGATCTAGACTATTTCTATCCTACTAACGTACTTGTTACAGGCTACGATATAATATTCTTCTGGGTAGCTAGAATGATTTTCTCAGGAATCTACAATATGGGTGAAACTCCTTTTGATACAGTACTAATTCATGGTATTATTAGAGATTCTGAGGGTAGAAAGATGTCTAAATCTTTGGGTAATGGAGTAGACCCATTGGATGTAATTGATACCTATGGTGCTGATGCCTTGAGATTTAGCCTAGTAACAGGAAATGCCCCTGGCAGTGATATTAGATATTATCCTGAAAGGGTTGAAGCAGCTAGAAATTTTGCTAATAAGATTTGGAATGCTTCAAGATTTGTTATGATGAATTTAGATAAGAATCTAATGGAGCAGGAAAAGGAATCCAAGGATTGCACTATAGCTGATAGATGGATTCTTTCAAGGTTAAATACAGTAGTTAAAGAGGTTACAGAAAATATAGAAAAGTATGAGCTAGGAATAGCGCTGCAAAAAATTTATGATTTCTTATGGAGCGAATTCTGCGATTGGTATATTGAACTTTCAAAACCAGTGCTATATGGTGACAACGACAAGGCGAAGGGTGTAACCTACAATGTATTGTACAAGGTGCTTACAACAGGTCTTCAATTGCTTCACCCTGTAATGCCATTTATAACAGAAGAAATTTATACTCACCTAGATGCTGAATATGAATCTATAACTATATCCAAGTGGCCTGAATATAGAGAAGAAGCAAGGGATAGTCAAGCTGAAACTCAAATGGGCTATATCATAGACGCAATTAAGGGTATTAGAAATGCAAGGGCAGAAATGAATGTTCCAAACTCTAAAAAAGCAAGTTTATTAGCTTATGTTAAGGAAGATGCCGTTAGTGCCTTTAAGACTGGAATAATTTATTTTGAAAAGCTAGCTTCTGTTAGTGATATGACTATAATCGATGATAAGAAGGATGTTCCTAAGAATTCTGTAGCTGTAGTTACAGAAGGAGCAGAGCTATTTATGCCTTTATTTGATCTAATTGATAGAGATAAGGAATTAGAAAGATTAAATAAGGAAAAGGAAAGATTATTATCAGAAATAGAAAGAGTTGAGAAGAAGCTATCCAATGCAAGCTTTGTTAACAAGGCTCCTCAAAAAGTAGTTGAGGAAGAAAAGCAAAAAGGTGAGAAGTATAAGGAAATGCTAAAGGCAGTTTTAGAAAGAATTGAAAGCTTAGGCTAGGTGTTATATGGACTATAAAGAGACTATGGATTATATACACAATCGTAGTAGGTTTAATAGTGGTAAAGGCTTAGATAGAATCAAAAAGTTATTAAAGGAGCTAGGGAATCCGCAGCTTTCCTTAAAATGTATTCACATTGCAGGAACTAATGGTAAAGGATCAATCACAGCAATGATCTCAAGTATTCTTATTGCTCAGGGGTATAAGGTGGGGATGTATACATCCCCTTACCTTGAGGAATTTGAAGAAAGAATTCAAATTAATGGTAAAAACATTCCTAAAGAAAGACTTTGCCAAGTGATGACCAAGGTATCTGAAGCGGAAAAGTTGATAGATCCAATGAACTTAGATACTCCTACAGAATTTGAGATTATTACTGCTGCTATGTTTTTGTACTTTTATGAGGAAAATATAGATTATGCTGTTGTTGAGGTTGGGTTAGGAGGAAGACTAGACCCAACAAACATTATCATACCTTTGGTCAGTGTTATTAGTTCCATAAGCTATGATCATATGGCCTTATTAGGTAATAGTCTTGAAGAAATAGCATGGGAAAAGGCTGGAATAATAAAAGAAGGTGTGCCTATAGTATCTTATCCTCAGCAAAGGGAGGCTCGTTTTGTAATAGAGAGAGTCGCTGCTGAGAAAAATAGTAAGCTTATTATGGTGAAGGAAGATAGTGGGCAGCTTTTGGAAATAGAGGATACCTATCAGGTAGTTAAATTTAGTACAGAAAATTCAAACTATACTATATCCTTAGCCTTGCTTGGAAAGGTGCAGATTTACAACTGTGCAGTGGTAATCCATACTGTTGAGGCACTAATGGCTTTAGGAGTAGTCATTAGTAAGGAGGCTATCTATGAAGGCCTTAAAAAGGTGACATGGAAAGGTCGTATGGAGTTAATGAGGACTAAGCCTTATGTACTTTTAGACGGTGCTCACAACATAGATGGTATTGAAAAATTAACTGAAAGTATTGATATATACTTTAAGTATAATAAATTATATTTAATAATAGGCATATTAGAGGATAAGCAGCTAGAGGATATGTTGAAAATCATTACACCTAAAGCTGAGAATGTTATTGCAGTGAGTCCTAATAGCTACAGGGCAGAATCTTCAGAAAAGCTAAGGAATAGAATTTTAAAGTATAATAGGGAAGCTTTAGCAATGAATTGTTATGAAGAGGCAGTTAAATACGCTTTATCCTTGTGTGAGAACGAAGATTTGCTTGTAATTTGTGGTTCCCTTTATATGATAGGGGACATGAGAAAAATTATTAAAAAATTAAATTAGTAACTT
>DGDR01000092.1:2336-7509 GCA_002385545.1 Clostridium sp. UBA3947 | reverse complement strand
GTTTCAAAGAAGTGTTGATAAATAAAACAAGGTATTAGGACAAGCTATATCAACACTTTTTGATAACATAGCTAGATAGTTGACCTAAGATTGATGACTGTTCCTTATGCTTTGACACCTTATTTCTGGTATATATTTTTTAAAAGTAATCAAAATAATATTATAAAAAGACTGCTGCACAACTATCTAATTAATCTTGTGCAACAGCCCTACTTCAATTACTATTTCAGTTTTTCTATATCTCTGAACACTAATATATAATTAATGCCTGATACTATAATACCGCCACCAATGAAGTTACCAATGCCAGATACGGCTAAGTTGTAGAAAATATCCTTAATTCCAATATCAGCACCAGAGAATAGTCCTATGAATAAATAATACATATTTGCAACAACGTGCTCTGTTCCACTAAGAACAAATACTACAATTGCAAACCATAAAGCAGCAATCTTAGCTATTTCATCCTTACAGCTGTAGGCTAGACATACACCAGTGCAAACGATGATATTACATAGAATAGAGCTAGTAAACAACTCTACAAATGGCATATGTACCTTATGTACAGCCTTTTCTATAACCAGATCCGTTACCGCTTGTCCAAATATTCCTGATGTCTTAGTCAAAAATGCTACAAAAATAGCTCCAAGGAGATTAGAAAAAATAATTAATAATAAAATTCTTAAAGTTTTTCTGATTTTAGTACGGCCTGTATATACGGAAAGCATAACCATGCAATCACTAGTGAATAATTCAGCTTGCACTAGTATTATAGCGATAATTCCTATAGGGAATACCAATGCCCCTAAAAAATTACCAAGTCCTGGGCTTGTAACACTTGCTGAGAGTTTTAGACTTCCTATTGCGCCAATAGAAATATATATACCCGCAAGAATCCCTTGAAACAGTAAGACTAGTGCTCTTTTACTTGCCTTGTTCTTACTTTGATATAGTATATACTCCGTTAATGCTTTAGGTCCTGAATGACTAATCATAAGTAAATCCATCCTTACTATTTTCTTTTGATTTTTCGTGGATTATGCACAAAAATCCACACTAGGAGATATAATAGCATAATTATTCTACTAATGCAAAGGCTTTGATAAAAAATTAACAATTACGTAATATTATTAATCCATTTACGGGATTTCAAGCGGATTAATGCCAAAATGAATTTTGTCACTTCCTCTAAAATAGCCAAGCCATACACTAGGTGTACAGGAAGCTTAAATACAAAGGCTCCCACGATAGTCAGAGGTACTCCTATAAACCACATGGTAAAACCTTCTATGATTAATGAACTTCTTGCATCTCCTGATCCTCGCAAGATGCCAACTATCATGACCATCCCTAAAAAACGAACAAAAAATATTACTGAAATAATATAGAGCATAATTAGGGTACTGCTCCTTACTTCATAAGAAACATTAAATAAGTCTAAAATAAAGGGAGCTGTTAATGCCAAAATTACTCCTAGAATTATACTTACATAAAATGAAACCACCATAAACTTTTTGGCATAATCAATGGTTTGCTCTTCCTTTCCTTCACCAATACTATTACCAATCATTATCACCGACGCGCTAGCCATTCCAAATGTCACTACCATGAACATATTATTTACCGTATTACATATTTGGACGGTAGCGGTAGGTCCAGTACCCATACGACCATAAACAAAGGAATAAATTAAGCTGGCCAAGGCCCATAGTACATCATTGAGCAGGACGGGAATTATTATTCTATAGGATTTTTTGAAAAAGCTGATATCCAAGTCTAATAGTTCCTTTAACCTTGCAGAAAACACTCCATTGTTTTTGTAAACTAAAATGATAAGAAGAATAGCCTCAATAGCTCTGGATATTAAGGTAGCAATAGCAGCTCCTTCCACTCCTAAGGCAGGAAACCCCAGTTTACCAAATATAAGAATATAGTTAAAAAGCACGTTACTAATAAGAGCTGCTATATTAACCATTAATGGTGTAACAGTATTTCCTATTGAGCGCAAGGAATAATTGTATACAAAAGTTACTGCCGTAAAAATATAGCTAAATAACACTATAAATAAGTATTTTCCTCCTAATTCTACTACTATAGGATCATTGTTAAATAAAGCGATTATTTCGTTCGGTATAATAAAACCCACTGCCATAAACACTACAGAAATTAGGAAAACGGATATTAGTCCTAAACCAAGAATTCTTTTTATGTTTATGTAGTCTTTCTTCCCCCAGTACTGAGCAATAAAAACACTGCAACCGCCACATAGACCTATAAGAATCATGCTAAAAATGAAAAAATACTGATTGGCTATGCCAACAGCAGCTATTTCAACTTCTCCTAATTTTCCCACCATAATAGTGTCTGCCATGTTAAGAGAAGATGCAACCAGATTTTGAAGCATAATAGGTAAGGCTATTTTAAGCAAAGTCCTTAGAAACTCTCTGTCTACTTTTGGATATAATTTATATGTCTTATTCATGCTGCACCTCCAGGAGGTTATTATATCAAATAATAAGCAAAAGCGAAAGCCAAGGAGAAAATAGATTCCTTGGCCTCCAATATTAAATTTACTCAGTACTATTTAAAAGATATTCCATAACTTTTGTATCTCGAATTATCCAAGGACAATTCTCATAGTTGGTTACTTGCTTATTTTTTCAATTGCTTCAGGCAAGGTCAGCCACACCATTTTATAATTATACTCCTTTTCATATTCATCTAGATTTCTAACACTAACCTCTGCTTCTACCTCACAGAAAAAATAATGGGAATTCATTTCGAGAACATCTTCACTGGTGCCCCTTCTTCTTTCAAAAAAAGTTCCATATTTTTTTATTGAATCAATAATTACATGATATCCTGTCTCTTCTTGAACTTCTCTAACTAAAGCTTCCTTAATCTCTTCCCCTTTTTCTACTCCACCAGCGGGAAACTTATAATCACCATATTTGCAAAAAAATCATTAAGTGCTAATTTGCATATTCACCATTATAGCTTACTAGACAGGCATTGTTAACTCCCTTTATTGTGAGTACTTCATTTAGAAGCTTCGCAGACATATCCAAAAGGCGTACCTCAATAGTTAGTTCTATGCCATTTTTAGAAACAGTTTTTGACTTAATTACGGATTTTTTTGTCTTTCCTTTTATTAGCTCCATACAAGCATTTTCTGCCTCATCATTTTCTAGATTAAGCACTATAATATATGGAGTATCGTTACTTTTCCTATTAACAAAAACAAGAAGCATAATACCAATTAACACAGATCCTATAATCCCAAGGGGAATAAGCCCTGCACCAATAACAATACCTACAGAAATAGACCAAAACAGGAAGGCAATATCAAGAGGTTCTTTTATAGCAGTTCTAAAACGAACAATAGACAAAGCACCTACCATACCAAGGGATAATACAACATTAGAGGTTACTGCAAGAATAATAAGAGTTGTAATCATAGTCATAGCTATAAGTGAAACGCCAAAGGATGCTGAGAACATAACCCCTGTAAAGGTTTTCTTGTAAACGTAAAAAATAAATATTCCAACGGCAAAAGCAAGAGCCATAGCAAGGGCTATATCCAAAATTGAAAACTCTACAGCCTTTTCTAGAAAGCTTGATTTAAAAATATCTTTAAAAGTCATTATATTTTCCTCCTAATTATGTATTCATTATATAATTCTTGTAGCGGCGTATTTTGAAAATGCACTGCTATTTCTACTGGACAGAGACACTATCCCTCGAATTATCTCTGGTAAAAAGCTGTCATATTTTACTTCAAGAATGTAGATACCTGATATTGGTATAGGCACTGGTTCAGCTGTTAAAAAGTCATTAGCATTTTGACTTGTGCGTATATCATAATCTAAGGTTACCCGTACATTCCCCAGGGGATAAATATATGCCTCTCGCATATAATCCACAATATTTTTAGGCCGAAGCTGCTGATAATACATCTTAGTATAAAGCTCTAAGCACAAGGGATTATCTTTTTCCTTTAACAGAGCATAATCTCCCTCTAGCAGTCGCCTACACTCATCTTCCGTTATAGCTACACTTTCCTTAAAGCATATACCATTTTTCTTGCTCTTTTTTTCAAGTCGAATAAAGGATGTATCGTTGTTATATAGTCGCAATCGGAATTTTTCTCGGTTATTAACACCATCTATCTTTTCCCTTAAGACTTTGTCCATATAATTATCAAAATAAAGACTCTTAATCCGATACCCCTTTCCATCTATTGCATTGGGGTCAGGTTTAGCCACTATGGGAAGCCTTGATCTAAGCTCTAGTACATCAGCATAATTTATAAAATATTTGAGCTCATGCCTGCCCTGCCGGTTAGCCATTTTTTCACTCCTTTCTTTTGTTCATCAATAAATCCGAATAATCTTTTGCTTTTTTTACTTATATTATACTCCCTTTGGATGAAAAGGAAAATAATAACCCTCTGTCTTACATCTTTTATTATTTTAAAATAAAAAAGATTGATTACTGATAGCACTGTCAGTAACCAACCAGCAAACTGAAATATTACTTTGCTATTTTGTTAATAAAATCAATTTCGTATCGTTTTTCACCAAATCTTTCTTCATGGTCAATGATAACACCTTCTGTAAGATTGATACGTAAAACAATTGAGTTTTGATTGTCCTCATCGCCCTCTTCATCAAACCAGCCAAAGATTTTTTTAAATTTGGCCCTTATTGCTGCATTCTTCTCATCCTTAACCCAACCAAGATTTTCTGCTTTGCCCTGGAAGGTATACCACCCCATGCCTGCTATGGCAACCTCGTTATTTTTCTCAATTTCTAGCATTTTATTCTTTCTTGCATCGGTAGAAACATAAAAGGCCCCATCTTCATAATAGGCACAAACCATTCGAACAGCAGGCCGAGCACTGCCAGAAGAGCTTGTAGTTAATGATATTGTGGCAAGGGCAATAACTTCCTCCTTATCATTACCGCAAAGTTCCTCCAAAAGTTTCATGGCATTTTCATACTTGCTCATATTTTATATCTCCCTCAAAAGAATTTTTAGAAGGTAATTGCATTATTGAAAATAATACCACCTACTCACTATATTTTAACATACAGAATTTTCTTCAGCCATACTTATTTTTTCCTCACTAATCATCACTAATAGATTCGTCCTTTACCTCATGATGCTCTTC
>DGDR01000092.1:0-2121 GCA_002385545.1 Clostridium sp. UBA3947 | reverse complement strand
TCATCTGCCTCTATTCTTTCATAGGTGTTAAGTGCCATTTTTACTTCTTCTAACGTTGGTACTTCTCTCTTAGGATATTTATTATTCATAAATCCCTAACACTAGTCTATGAGATTTATAGGTTCGTGCCGAATAATACCATTATAAAAAGTTTTTATCGTATTTCTCAATATTGTGATTATCTATAATAAGCATACAAAAAGACATAAAAGCCTTAGCCTTTATGTCTTAATGCTGATTCCTTGTTTCATAACACCATTTTGCAATCTCTGCAATCAAATCTAAGGGCAAAGGTTTAGAATAAGGAAGCTGTACTGCTCCTTTACTTGTCTTGTACTCCTGTAATTTGTCTTTGAAGTGCTCAATAGCCTTATCTCCAGGATACAAGCCGATGTGATTTTTAAATGCTGCGAAATGGATTATATTATGTTTTTCCCAAAAGGTAGGCATACTCCAAGAGATTCTCTCCTCTGCCTCTGGCAGTGCCTTTCTAATTGTAGCTCTAATTTGATTTAATAATGACTTCACATCATCTGGCTGAGCAGCTATATATTCATCAATGGTTTTTGGAGGCTCACCGCAGAAATGATCTTGATTTTTATTCTTGAACTCTCGTCCGCATTTTTGGCACTTCCACAGAGATGACTTTTCACTATTCCTTTCTCTAATAGTCACTTTTATGGTGTCACCAGGCTGCTTACCTATTTTAGCTCGTATATCCTTTCTAATACCAATAATATGACAAGGGGTTTTCATTCTCACAAGGCTTCCTTCATATACTTCTCCATCAAAGGTCGCTATAACAGGTACTCTGCCTTTGCCAAATTCCGCCTTCACATCAAAGGGTATCTCAATATAGGCGCCATCTATGTCTGGCACTTTTTTTATTACGGCTTCAAACTCGTAAACTTTATTATTCATTTTTTATCAAACTCCCTTTGCCCATTGGATATATGTTGTTTTATATTCTTTGCAAAAAGCTTTAATAGTTATACCTCTGACTTTTTCGAAGCTTATAGTATTGACGAATAGGCTTACCAAATGTTAAAGGCCATATTATCATATATAAAATTAAAACAAGAATGCCTAATCCTAAAAAAATCATAAAATATTTCTTGTTTAAGTCATCATCTTTTTTGCTTGCCTTTGCTCCTATTAAAGAATCCCCCTTATTAAAGTACAATTCTATTTTATCTCCATCATCTACAGATTCTGGATCAATATTAAGCTCTTCAAGGGTAACATACTTCATTGTGTTCTGCACATATCTAACCTTATCTCCTTCTACAGTCCCCTGCCTCCTTGCAGAGTATTTAGGACCATTGAAAGGCACAGCGAAATTAAGGGCTATAATAAAAAGAGCTATGGATATCAACGTTGTAATTCCAGATGCAATAAGAGTAGCTTTAAATGATTTTGCAGCCCGTTGTTCAAATTCATTTTTGAATGGTTTTTTTAAAAGTTCATAGCCTAACTCCAAATCTTTAGCTGTATCACCTAATCCATAATTTGACAAATCCATATTATCATCCTTTCTTAAAATAAAGTGTTACACCTCTTGGATAAAAGTTATGCTTCTTATTTTCTAACAACTTTTTCATTCTTGCTTCAAAATCTAATTGTAAAGTTTTATACTCATATCCTCCTAATAAATATTTAACGGTGGAATGGTACTGCTGCAAGATATTAGTAAATCTTATTGTTAAATTTTATTATATATGAAATATACATCTTTGTATATCAGAATTTAAAACAGTAAAAAACTACCATCCTTATAAAGATATATGGAGAACTACATAGCTTTATATTTTATAATATCCTATACAATAAAAAAAACGAGTTGGTGCAAGACCAGCTCGGTATCTACAATATAAAAGCTTTTATGTTGAACTTTACTGTAGGCAACAGTTTAGTATTAGCTATATTTCTTTTCATATTTTTTAGACTGTGCTTTTTTGGGGTTGGCAGGAAACCATCCTTTTTTTACTCTGTTTTCCTGTTCAATAAGCTCTTGGATACTCCATAATAAAGTAAAACCAGTAATACCAATAATTGAAGAAGCAATTAGGTTGCTAATTAAAGTAGATAGATATATACATGAGTAAATTTCATATTTTATAA
>DGDR01000079.1 GCA_002385545.1 Clostridium sp. UBA3947 | reverse complement strand
GCGTAATACTATCTTTACATTAAGCCTTCTATTTTTATCCTGTATACAGAAGACATTTAAAAATTGTAAACCTGTTCTTTCTAAAGCTCTCTTAACCTCTCGTTCAATCTGAGCCTTAAAAGCTATATTAGCATCGAAATCCTCTATCATCTCTTTAACTGTTTGTCCTATATTATTCAAATGATTAGCAATAAGCTGTCTTCCTTCTACTAGTTTGTTTCTCCAAATTTCATTATTAATAAAGGTATCAATAATATCCTCAGTATTTTTTATCAGCAGGGACTTATTTATACACTTTCTTTCCAGTTCATCAGGAAAAATCTTTTTATTCTCATGATAATTTTGAATTAACTCACCAAAGGCAGTATATGTATAGTATATTTCCCTCTTCCAACATATAGACTTCATACTGCAATTAGCACAAACCCTGTCTGCCAGATTTTCAACTAGGGCACTACTTTTATTTTTTAATTGCAGCTTGTCATTATTCACTAGGTTTTTAATAGTATAGGACATACTAAATAGTATATCAGAAAAGCTCCTTAGCTTCTCAATAAATATCTGTCTTACCGCTTCGGTATGGCTGTTGTTAATAGCCTCGCTCTTTCTATCCCAACTAAACTCCAAAGCCAACCCCTTATAAAGCTTATCTGGTAGAATTGTTATAATTACAGATGATACTAGGACCTCTATTAATTTGAAGCCTAAATCAGTGTGGGTGTATAAATTCAAAATAAAAAAGGAGATTATAAATCCCAAGGCACTCAGTAGCTTACTAGTTTCTCTAAATAATCCTACAGTAAAACCGCATAATGCAAATATACTTATATTCATTACTAAGTTATCTGTAGTCATACCAACTATTAAGCCTACTGCCACTCCAACAGAGGCTCCTGTTGAGCTGCCATTTACGTAAGCACATACAGCCACAAGAATAAAGGTAATTACATTCTGCAAGGATATACCAAGGAAGCTTACCCCCCAGGTTCCCGATATGACTAGCGCCATTACCATGGTTATGCTTATAATCTCCTCATTACTGAATATATATTTACTTTTTACCTTCCTTAAGCATAACATAGCACACTGGATAATATAATATACTGGTAAGGTGCATACCACTTCAAAGGCAGATGAAAAAATATTACCCCCTGCAGAATTTAAAGCTAATATTAAATTATAGCCAATAGCTTCGATTAATAGTAATATCAAAAAAAGTATTAATCTTTTTTGCTTTGCTAGATTTCTAAAATAATAGGCTGCAAAAATTACACTTCCAAGCCCTAAAATATAATAAGGTACATTATCAACATTATCAAATATGGATAAATACCCCAGTAGAGATCCAGTAGCAGCTATTATAGGTGTATTATCCTCCCTGCTTAAGACCATGGAAATTACAAAAGCCAATCCAAAAGGTGTCCAGTTATTTATTAATATAACTCTACTAATAAAAAAGGCCATTCCAAAATAGGTTAATGATGCTATCTGCCATTTGTACTTAAACATTCCTTCGCTTCTTTGCTCTCTTCTACTTCTTTTATACGATGTTATTTCCATACCATACTGCATCGAAAATATCCCTCCCAGTCAATATATTGCCTTTAAACTCTTAGAATAAAATTACCGAGCCTTTAAGGAACAAATTTATTATAGCAAAGCTGACTGTAAATATATGTCAGTTGCTGTGTTGAAGGGAATTTTTCATAGGACACCAATCTATTTTTATTTTTATAAATGGACAAGTAGAAGATTAATTGTAAAAAATAAAAATCCACAATATATTGGGCCTATGTTTATAAATTTAATATATCTTGTGGATAACTCTGTGCAAATCATTTTTCTGTTATAGTGCCGCTAGCTTATTCACTACTTAAAATTGTCGTCATAAAGGTATAATTAAGGGGATTTGATGAAAACTTTTAGTCATATTTAATTTCCCACACAAATTGTCAAAAGAGAGGTCCTAGGTATAAGATTCCTATCTGCATAGGAATATTTAAGGGTTAGATAATACCTTTTCCATATGTTGCTTTGTTTTAAAGAAGTGTTGATATTAATTTAGAAGTCAGAGGTCAGAAGTCAGAGATTAAAGAAAATTTTTCGAAATGCAAAATTTATAGTTTCCTATACAATAAAAAAACTGTTGCTCAACTAACAGATATGTTAATTGAGCAACAGTCTTACTTGGTAGCGGAAATAGGACTCGAACCTACGACACTTCGGGTATGAACCGAATGCTCTAGCCAACTGAGCTATTCCGCCATATATGGTTGCGGGGGCAGGACTTGAACCTGCGACCTTCGGGTTATGAGCCCGACGAGCTACCAACTGCTCCACCCCGCGATATTAATGCTGGAGACCGGAATCGAACCGGTACGGTGTGTTAGCACCGCAGGATTTTAAGTCCTGTGCGTCTGCCAGTTCCGCCACTCCAGCGCGTATTTAATTTTAGGATAGAAGTAGCGGAAATAGGACTCGAACCTACGACACTTCGGGTATGAACCGAATGCTCTAGCCAACTGAGCTATTCCGCCATGTATGGTTGCGGGGGCAGGACTTGAACCTGCGACCTTCGGGTTATGAGCCCGACGAGCTACCAACTGCTCCACCCCGCGATATTGGTGCTGGAGACCGGAATCGAACCGGTACGGTGTGTTAGCACCGCAGGATTTTAAGTCCTGTGCGTCTGCCAGTTCCGCCACTCCAGCACGGGTCAGGAATTACTATTCCTTAGCGACATAGACTATTATATATGATGGTTTCCTCAATGTCAACTATTTTATTAGCTATTTTTTTGTATTTTTCATCATGAAAACCATAACCGTTTTAGCAAGGTAAAATACTAGGTTTATAGCTAAAAAATTATATAATTTCCTATATAAATTTAAACAAGCTGTCTTCATATTAAAAGACAGCTTAATATCTCTAATTTATAATTAACTTCTTCGACTATACCCTCTTCCCTTAGCCTCCTGATGTCTCTTATAATCCTGTTGTCTTTCTTCACTGTCTTTAAGAAACTTTGACATAATGTCCTCGAAGCTTGAACCACTGTTCTTATTTCTCTCGCTAGACCAATCAATTTCTGCTGGTCTTACGGATTTTTTAGCTGGCATAGCTTGCTTTATCGATAAACTAATTTTGCCATTATCATCTACGGATATTACCTTGACTTTAACCTTATCCTGCTCCTTTAAATGATCTCTGATGTCTTTAACAAAAGTATCAGCTACTTCAGAGATGTGTACCAATCCTGTCTTGCCTTCTACATCGATAAATGCTCCAAAATTAGTAATGTTAATTACTGTACCTTCTATAATGTTTCCTGCCTTTAAGGTCATATTAAAAAGACTCCTCCTTAAAAATAAATATGTTTATATAAATATAAAAATTAAACTATTTTATTGTCCTTCAGGCATAGACTTAATAGGAGTCTCGTTTTCCTTTATTTGTCCCAATCTTTCCCTGGCTTGTATTTCAATGTATCTCATAGGATCACTTTGAAATAACTCCAGTCGCTCCTTTAATTCTTCCTCCTGATCCTGATGCGCCTTCAGTTGTTGAAGTTGCTTAGCCTCTTCTTTCTTTAGCCTTATTGCCACAAATTGCTGCCTAACAAAAACAACAGCAAAATATGCTATTAGCAATACGATAAAAAAGGATTTTATATTAAACTTCTTTTTTTTCATAAGATTTTCTCCTCTTTATTTTACATAGGCTTAAATCTATTGTAATTAGGTTTTTACTTTTATTCAAGAGATTTCTTTCAATTTACTCCTATTTTTTTAATCCAAATTTGTAAAATAACCACCTAAAGGGATATATTATTATATTTATAATTATTCTAAAGAACTTTGAAATGCTACTAATTAGGGTGTATTGTATTTTCCTAAAGCTTTTGCTAACTATTCTCATATATAAATATACACCAAAAACCATCCATATGTAAACATATACACCCATAACTGCTTGGTTAGTATAAAGAAGAAAAACGAAGATTAATATACCAGCTAAGATCCAAAACAAAATGTCTTCAATTATAATTAAAACCTTATGAATATTTTCAAACCCTCTGAAAGTTCTATAAAAATCAAATAAAAATCCTGTTAAGATTCCAGCTATGATACTGTACAAAACTAGCCTCGCCTGCATCATCAACGGAATAACCATATGCTATTACCCCTATCTGAATAATTTTGATAGAATGCTTTCTTTATCCTGCTTGGCTTCCGAGCCGGTATATGTAAAGGAATCTACCATCCCTATTATCATAACCTCTCCGTTTTGTACATCTAATTTGTTCATTTTTAGCCCGCTACCCTTAATAGTAAGCATACCTAGGCTGGTATTTAACAGTATTTTTTCTTCATTGAAGCTTATAACCTCCATAACTCCAGTTAAAAATAATCTTCTACGATTTTCGAGGGTCATATTGCTTTTCTTTTCTTCTATTTTTAACTCTTTCTTAACTTCCACAGGCCATCCCTCCTACTAATGATAATATATGAAGGTGCCTGTCAAGTTATTACAAATAGTAATTTCCTTTATATAAATTTTAATTATTCTTCCTTATCTTCTTCGCCCTCTAAAATTGCATACATGGTTTTTGCATCATCTTTTCTAACATGCTCTACCACACTAGTAATTCTAGCCTTTAATACCTTTGCTGCAAACTGTATTTCAATAATATCATCTACTTTTACATCTGTGCTAGGCTTAGCTACCTTACCATTGATAGAAACTCTTCCACCTTCACAGGCCTCTTTAGCTACTGTTCTCCTTTTTATTATTCTGGATACCTTTAAATATTTATCTAATCTCATAATAATGCCACCTCTATCTAAGTTATAAACTATATACTGTTTTTTAACGAGTACTTACAGATATTATACTATACGTATAAAGCCCGGACTATGCCGGGCTTTAAATTACTTAAGAACTTTTTCTTTGAATTCCTTACCTGCTTTGAATACTGGTACAACTGTTGCAGGAATCTTGATTGGTTCCTTAGTTCTTGGATTTCTTCCTTCTCTAGCTGCTCTTTCTCTAGCTTCGAAAGTACCGAAACCAACTAATTGAACCTTGTCACCTTTTGCAAGTGCTTCTTCAATGCTTTCTATAAATGCCTTTAAAGCTGCTTCTGCGTCCTTTTTTGTTAATTTGCTCTTTTCAGCCATACTTGAAATTAAATCTGCCTTGTTCACTTTTAATTTCCTCCTTAAAATAACAGTATAGATTATCAAGTTACACAATATGTGTTAACTTGTTGGAATCAGACATATTGCTACTTTCATGATTCTAGAACATATTATATATCTATTTAATCTGTTAGTCTATACCTTTAATGAAAAAAATCCTATAAATAGATATTTTTTGATAATATTTATGTGTTATCACCAATAAAAGTAATCAATGTTTAGCTTTACTACTATATTCAACGTTAATTTCTAAATTCCTTCTTTAAATTATAACTTGAATTCGGCNNAATAGATATTTTTTGATAATATTTATGTGTTATCACCAATAAAAGTAATCAATGTTTAACTTTACTACTATATTCAACGTTAATTTCTAAATTCCTTCTTTAAATTATAACTTTTTATAACTTTTTCTTACTTTTTTAATTTTTTTGCCTCATTCCATAGATTATCCATTTGCTCTAAGGTCATACTTTCTAATTTAAGTCCTTTTTTTAAGGCAACTTCCTCTATGAACTTAAATCGCTCAATGAACTTATTTGTGGTATTATTTAAGGCCTCTTCCGGATTAACCTGTAGAAAACGACTTACATTTACCACAGAAAAGAGTAAGTCCCCCATTTCTTCTAGTATTCTTGCCTTACTTTCTCCATTATATACCTCTTTAAGCTCCTTAAATTCTTCTAGAACCTTATCAAGAGCATCTTCAACCCTGTCCCAATCAAATCCTACCTTCCTTGCCTTATTTTGTACCTTCTCTGCTCTCATTAAGGCTGGTAGGTTTTTAGCAATATGCTGCATTTCTTCTGTTAAGGTTTTTGTTCCCTGTTCTGCTTTTTTTATCTCTTCCCAATTTTTTAGTACTTGCTTTGAGTCTTCTGCTGTTGTATCTCCAAACACATGAGGATGTCTTTGTATCATTTTATTGCATATTCCTTCTATAACATCCCTTATAGTAAAGTAGCCCTCTTCCTCGGCAATTACACTATGAAATACTACCTGTAAAAGTACATCCCCTAGCTCTTCAGTTATTTTATCCTCATCCTCTTGGTCTATGGCCTCTAAAACCTCATAGCATTCTTCTACTAAATACCTTTTCAAGGATTCATGGGTCTGTTCTTTATCCCAAGGACAGCCATTATCTCCTCTCAATCTTTCCATGATGTCTACAAGATCATAGAAATCTTTATGATTATCTAGATCTTTAGGTATATATATGGAGGTTAAATAATCAATATCCGTTTGCCTATCGATTTCGTACAAGGCCATTGGTCTTATACTCTCCTGGCCCTTTATTCCTGCAGCTCTCACAAAATAGACCTGAGTATCATCTCTATAATAGGCGGATAAGGCTAGCTTCACCTCAGAAGCTATGTATTGGTCATATACCTGAGTTATAATTGTTCCTATTCTTTTATCAAAAATATGATTCTTACATTCAAAGGCATCTACTATCTTTAGCCCCTCTATAGGATCTATCTGCAGCCTTTCCATAACTACATCCACAAAGCTTACTGCAGATATAACCTCAAATTCAATATTTTTTTCCTTGCACTGTTCTACCAAAAGCCTTACAGACTTTTCTGCCACAAGCGGATGCCCTGGCACAGCATATATTAAGTCTCCCTCTTTTTCATGCTTATTGATTAAATCCTCTGCTATAAAGCTATAAACCTCATCAAAGGTTTCAAAGTTATCATAAGCCCTATCATAGGTTTCAAATTTAATGCCAAGAGACTGTATATACTGAACAGTAGGATGTTTTTCCGTTCTTAAATAGACCTTATGTATACTTTTCAAAGCTTCAATAGCGCCCACTGTTAAAGCCTCAGGCGCTCCTGGACCAAGACCAATAATCTTAATCATATGTTAATCTCCTTTAACTAAATTTTTGCTAACCTCTAGCAAATTTATTTTTCACATATTTATAATCAAAGGTTCCAAATAGAAAAATCAAAACTAAATAAACAATACCACCTAAGGCTATAGAAGCAAAGATACCTAAGGTGTTACTCATTGTATTATTATAAACATATTGGTAAGCAAAAACAACACTTAATATCATAAACACCGCTGAATAAGCAGGCTTAATAAGAACATCATAATAATTAATCCTTACTCCCAGCTTAGCTTTTAAGGTTATGATATTGGCAGCAGAAGTAATTATATAAGCTACCATGCTCCCCACAATGGCCCCGTAAATATTTATAAAAGGAATGGGTACTAATAATACTGTAATAACTATCTTGCCAACACAGCCTATCAACATATTTTTAATAGGCTCCATATAATAGCCAGTACCCTGAAGAATAGATGTAGTGCTTTGAGTAACGATTATAAAAGGTAAGGTATAGGCTGCATACTGCAGAATTTTAAAGCCCTCTGAATGTCCTGGAAACAATAGATTTAAAATAGGGGCAGCCATAAAGGATAGGCCTAAGGTACAAGGCAAAGCTATAACCATAGAAACCTTCATTGCCATATCAACCTTACTATCAACCTCTGCTTTTTTATTTAATACATGAGATTCTGCTATAATAGGCACCAAGGATGCACAGAGGGCAGAAGACATGGTTAAGGGAACATTTATAAGAACCATAGCCTTGCCTGTTAGTTGACCGTATAAGATAGCTGCTTCCTTAAAGGTATATCCAGACCTCAAAAGCTGCTGAGGTACAATTATAGAATCTAATAAGTTCATTATGGTTCCTACCGCTGCACCTAAGGATACAGGAATTGCTATATGTAAAAGTTCTGTAAGAATAGTGTCATCCTTTTTTACTTTTTTAACCTTAAGCTGTTTCTTAGCAAGCAAATACTTTATGGATAAATATAAAAATCCAGCAATTCCACCGGCTGCCGCACCAAAGGCCGCTCCTCCAGCAGCATACTCTATTCCCATAGGTAATAGGAGAAAGGCTAGGCCCACTCCAAAAACTACTCGTCCAATTTGTTCAATTATTTGAGAAACCGCTGTGTAGGTCATATTTTGCATACCTTGAAAAAAGCCTCTAAAAACACTCATTAATGAAATAAAGACAGGGGCAGCTCCTATACCCATCAAGGAATACACCGCTTTTTTATCCCACTTAAAAAAAGTAACCAGCTCCCTTGGAAACACTAAAAATACTACAGAAAAACCTCCCCCTAAAATCAACATTGTAAGAAAGGCCTTTTTTATTACTAATAATATTGAGCCTTCATCATTAAAGGCATTTCTCTCAGACACCATCTTTGATATAGCAACAGGTATACCTGAAGCAATACCTATGAAGAACATATATAAGGGATAAGACATTTGATAATAACCTATACCTTCGTCCCCTATAAGCATAATAAGGGGCCAACGAAAAAAGAGACCTAAAAACTTTGCAAAAACACCAGCAATACCAAGAATCAAGGTTCCCTTTATTAATGACTGTTTTTTCATACTACTCCTCCATTTAACAATTAATAAAGACTAAAAAATTTAGAACTATAAAGAGCTTATAGTTCTAAATTTATTGGGTCTAATTATTTGTATTTGTAGTAAACAGTCATTATTACAATGTTTTTTTTGTTTTTCATGTATAATTTATGCAATTATTGGTTATAATTCAGATGGAGCAAAATGGTTCATAGAATGCAAAGCATTTTCTATTGTTCCATTTGCTTTCCTAAGAAGGCCGATGCAGTTTCAGCTAACTTCATTTCTAACTCTCCAAACTTTTCCCCATTTTGTTTGGATAATATAATAACAGCTCCAATTGCATCGCCTTCTGCCAATATAGGGGAAATAACTGCAGCGGTATATTTTCCTTCTACTTCCTCATCTTTATATAGGGAAATTAAATTATTATTAGCCTCATCAAGTATTACAGTTTTTCTATCTTCCATTACTTTTTCTAGTTCATCACTAATTCGCTTTTCTAAGTATTCCTTTTTAGGAGCACCACTAACAGATATTATTGCATCCTTATCTGCGATAAGAACTATATGTCCAATTGCCTGTTGCAAAGATTCTGCATATTCCTTCGAGAAATCACTTAATTCTCCAATAGGAGAGTATTTTTTTAAAATTACTCCACCTTCTCGATCAGTAAAAATCTCCAATGGGTCGCCTTCTCTTATCCTTAATGTCCTTCTGATCTCCTTTGGAATTACCACTCTACCAAGATCATCTATTCTTCTAACTATTCCTGTAGCCTTCATTTGTTTACCCTCCTTTGTTTAAATTTCATATATTCTACTTCCATTAATATTATCTTTCTTAATATGAAATTTTATGCACTAATAAAAGCTATTATTTGATTGGAATTGCTATAAAAAAGGCCTGAAGTACAAGAATAAATTTAATCTTGTGCTTCAGACCCTTTATTTGTTAAAATAAGTTCTTCTTTAGTCTATCTTCATATATTTTAAAGCCTTTTTCCTTTTTCCAGCTTTCTATCTTTGTATTAAATTCAGAATCTCTCTTGTTGCTTAATAGTATTGTCTTAATACTATCCTTTACCTCATCTAAAGTCTTAACCTTCTTTTCCTTAACCACATTCTGTGCCTTAATTATTTCCCAGCCATCAGATGTCTTAACAGGGTTTGATATTTGTCCCTCATGTAAAGCTTTTGCTACAGTCATGAAGTCTTCATCCCTAGTGGTATTATCATACTGTATATATCCCATATAGCCTTCGGAGTTATTCTTATTATATTCCTTTGCTACGTCTTCAAACTTGCCGCCCTTATCTAGCTTATCCTTTGCTTCCTTAGCCTTCTCTTCTGTATCCACTACAATATGATAAAAGTCTGCACCAGGATTTGTAGTGTAGGACGCTATGTTTGTTGTATAATAACTGTTTATTTCATCGTCACTAACCTTTAAATCTTTAGTAACCATATACTCAACTCTACCAGCAATTACTACATCTATATTGTCCCTTAAGGTTTCCTTGTATTGATCCTTTAAAGACTCTAAAGTGCTACCAAGGCTTTCAAGGCCTTCCTTAAACTTTTCATCATCATTATCAAAATAAACTTCCTTAGTCATATTTATTTGTTTTTCAACTTCATCATCAATTTTGTTAAGGTCTGGTATCATATCTGGATATTTTTCTTCAGCTACTATACGAAGAAGCTTCCATTCAGCCATAGTTTGCAAGGCATTAAGATAAGCATTTTCAAGCTCCTTTTTTGCCTCATCGCTATTAAGATTGCCATGCTCCTTTATTATTGCTTCCTCAGTACTTTTCATTTTTTCTCTAACATCAATAAGTTTTATCTTTTCGCCTCCAACCTTAGCAACTACGGTGTTATCCTTTCCTGCTTGAGTTTTTTCAATACAACCAGAAGCAGAAAATACTAATAGGCTGGTAACTAATATGCTAACTACTTTTTTAACCTTGTTCACGTACATTCCCCCACTCAATATAGTCTTTTTTCATTATAACATTTTTGCAAATTATTTCAATTAATATTTTCTTTACCTTCATCTAATTGTAATAGATAGTGAAGCATCTCTTTAAAAATCCCTAGTAAATCTTCCTTCTTAACATCCAGAATCTTATAGGCCACCGCCGGCTTATCGCCAAGCTTGAAAACTATTTTTCTGCTATACTTCTCTAGTAAAGCTCTAATCATAGCATCCTTTAACTTATCCTTATCCTTGAAGTAAAAATAAACCTCGCTGCCCTTTTCCTTAATTTCAACAATACCCAATTTCTTCCCTAAGCTTCTTAGGTATGCAATGTCCATAAGATTATAAACTGATTGAGGTATATCAGAGAATCTGTCCTCCAGTTCATCCTTAACTTCCATGTAGTCATCAAAGTCACCTATGGCAGCAATTTTCTTATACACTTCTATTTTTTGCACTTCGTCCTCAATATAGGTTGCTGGTATATAAGCATCTATGTTTAATTCTACAGTGGTTTCTATTTCTTCCTCAGTAATCTCACCCTTTATAAGCTTTATAGTTTCCTCTAACATTCTACAGTAAAGATCATAACCCACCACTGACATTTGCCCATGCTGAGCAGAGCCCATCATGTTACCAGCACCTCTTATTTCTAAATCTCTCATGGCAATTTTAAAGCCAGAACCTAGCTCTGTAAAGTCCTTTATAGCCTTTAGTCGTTTTTCTGCTACCTCAGAGAGAATTTTATCCTTTCTGTAAGTAAAATATGCATAGGCTATCCTGTTAGAGCGTCCCACTCTACCTCTAAGCTGATATAATTGGGATAAACCCATCTTATCTGCATCATAGATAATCATAGTATTAACATTTTGAATATCAATACCAGTTTCTATTATGGTAGTAGCAACTAGAATATCATAATCGTGATTCATAAATTCTAGCATAATCTTTTCCAGTTCTCTTTCTGTCATCTGTCCATGAGCTACCGCTACCCTAGCCTCTGGCACTAGCTCTCCAAGAGTTTTTGCTATACTACCAATATCCTCAACTCTGTTATATACAAAAAACACTTGCCCATCTCTTCCTAATTCTCTAAGTATAGCATCTCTAATTAATTGTTCATTATACTCCACCACATAGGTTTGAACAGGATAACGCTCTTCGGGAGGAGTTTCAATAACACTGATATCTCTAACTCCTGTAAGAGACATATGCAAGGTTCTAGGAATTGGTGTAGCTGTTAGAGTTATTACATCAATATTCTTTTTCAAATTCTTAATTTTTTCCTTATGCTTAACTCCAAATCTTTGCTCTTCATCAATGATTAATAGACCAATATCTTTAAACTCTACATCCTGCTGAAGTATTCGATGGGTACCAACCAGTATATCCACTACCCCTGCTTTCACGTTCTTAAGGGTTTCCTTAACCTGTGCAGGTGTTCGGAATCTACTAATCATATCTATACGAACTGGGAAGCCAGCAAATCTTTTTATCATGTTATTATAATGCTGTTCCGCTAATATGGTTGTTGGAACTAAAAAAGCCACCTGCTTTCCATCCATTACTGCCTTAAAGGCCGCTCTTAAAGCTACCTCCGTCTTTCCATAACCTACATCACCACAAAGCAGTCTGTCCATCGGTTTGTCAGATTCCATATCTGCCTTTATTTCCTGCAGAGAAGTGATTTGGTCAGGTGTTTCTTCATAGGGAAATTCATCTTCAAACTGCTTTTGCCATACAGTATCCTTGCTAAATTTGTATCCTTTTACAATAGATCTGGATGCATAAAGCCTTACTAAATCCTCGGCAATTTCATTTATAGATTTTTTAACCTTAGCTTTAGCCTTGGCCCATTCATTGCCGCCTAGCTTATTTATTTTTGCTACCTTTCCCTCGCTACCTATATATTTTTGCACCATGTCCAACTGGTCTACGGGTACATAAAGTTTATCGTCACCTTCATAGCATAACTCTAAGTAATCCCTCTTCAAGCCTTGAACTTCCAAATGCTTAATTCCCTTATATATACCTATACCATGATTGGTATGAACAACATAATCTCCTGGCTTTAGCTCTGTAAAGCTCTTTATCTTGCTAACACCTTTCTTTAAGGCAACCTTACTTCTAGCTTTCTTCTTAGCTTCTCCAAAAACCTCTTTATCTGAAATAATGCAAAGCTTTAGCTCAGGAAACTCATAGCCCTTTAATTGATTGCCAAAGGTTATTACAACCTCTCCTTCTTTTATTTCACCTACCACATCTCTATATACGCTTTCTATGCCCTGCTCCTTCAGGGTATTAACGAGACGTTCACCCCTTGGCCTTGTACCAGACAAAATAACAGTCTTATAGCCCTTACTTTTTCTACTTTTTATATCTTCAATTAACAAATCTATTTTTCCCTGATAGTTATGTAAGGTTATTTCCGAAAGCTCCAGAGTAGTTCTAGGCAACAATATATCTTGACTTTTAGCCATTGAGTTCAATTCAATAACCTTAGATGTCTGTATCTTACTAATTACTTTGTCCTTCTCAATAAGGAGCTTTCCTTGTAACGGTAATATTTCTCCCCCCTGGATAAAGGAAGTGTATGTATCCTCAAATTCATAATACATACTATCAAGCTTGCCCTTGCATCGTTGAATATCATCTACGATAATAATTGTTTCTCCCATATAATCAAAGAAGCTAGAAGGCTTTTCATAAAAATATGGAAGAAAGCTATCTATAGTTTCAAAGCTCCAATTTTCCTTCAAGGCTTCTAAGTTTCGCCTAGTAATATCACTGATTTTATCATAGGCTTCCTTTTCCTTATTCTTTTTGAATTTGGAAAGCATGTCCGTTAAGTCTTCTTCAATCTTTTTATATCCCTTTTCTATAGTTTCTTTGTCCAACAAAATTTCCTTTGCAGGAAAAACCTCTATATAATCTACCCTATCTATACTTCTTTGAGATTCTGTATTAAAGCTTCTAATAGAATCTACCTCATCACCAAAAAGCTCTATTCTATAAGGTACAGAAGAAATCGGGGGGAATAAATCCAATATTCCTCCTCTTATAGAAAATTGGCCTTTTCCATCCACCATATCCATTCTTTCATAACCACACTGAACCAGCTTATAAGCTAGTTCCTGCAGGTTTATGGTATCCCCTACAGAAATCTTAAAGTCGTATTTCTTATATAATTCAAAGGGGGTATATACTGGTGCAAGAGCCTCTACTGTTGTTACTATTACCTTTTTTCCTGGAGTAAGCATCTCCTTTATAACCTTCAGCCTCTCCCATCTAAGGTCTCCAGAAATCGCATATATATTGTAAAAAACTATTTCTTTAGAAGAAAAGTAATATACATTAGGAATATATAAACTTAGATCCTCATATATATTTCTACCTTCTACATCACTATTTGCTATTACAAAAATGTTACTCTTTGCTTCCTCAAAAACCCCATTTATAACATAAGCCCTTGCGGATTCAGACAATCCATAAATGGCCGCAGGGTATTTATTGCAGGACAGATCTGACATAAATTCTTTAAACCTGGAGCTTTTCGTTAAGTTCTCCATTAGTCCTTTAAGTCTCATACAAACATACACCATCCTAAGATTCTTTTATATTTTAAAACTATTATACCTATTCATTGCTTCTGCTGTTCCCTTGGCTATAATAGTTTCTATGGCAAGCAAAACGGTTTTATAGGTTTCCTCTAGCTTTTCCTGCTCCTCTTTACTAAAGCTTCCGAGAACATGACTAACCCACTCTCCTTTAGGCATCCCAATACCAACCTTAATTCTTGGGAACTCCTCTGAGGAAAGATGGGCTATAATACTTTTTATTCCATTATGTCCACCAGCACTTCCTTTTGGCCTAATTCTTAATCTGCCTACCTCAAGACTCATGTCGTCATAAACAACTATAATTCTATCATTTGGTATTTTATAAAACCTAGTAATTTCAGCTACACTTTCTCCACTGGCATTCATATAAGTCTGAGGTTTAGCTAATATAACCTTTTCTCCATTTATGCTGCCTTCTCCATATACACTTTTAAATTTTATCCTGCTTAGACTTATTTTATACCTGTCCGCTATCAAATCTAACACTTGAAATCCTACATTATGCCTAGTATTTTCATATTCCCGACCAGGATTACCTAAACCAACTATTAAATACATTTCCGTACCCCCTTCTAGACCTATCTATTATGCTGACATTATAATATTTTATCTTAAATGAAATAATATTAAAAGTAAACACAATAAAAGTGGCTGGAAGCCACTTAGATATGAGAAAAAGAAATACTAATAATTTCTTATTCAATTGCTGATATTTTCACATTCACATCAAAAACCTCTTCATTTCGCCACACTTTACAGTTTACTACATCTCCGTCTTTAAAGGTTTTTTCTAAGGCTATAAATTCTTCCTTAGAGCTTATCTTTTGGCCATTAACCTCAATAATTATGTCCCAATTCTGTATTCCAGCTGCTTCTGCTCCAGAACCTTGAGCTACCTTTAATACATAGAAGCTTTTGATACCTTTGCCACCCACATTTTCTACTGTAACCCCTTCTATTCCAAAGCCATATCTAGTAGGCTCATCGCTTTCCTTAATAGCATTGATTACCTTCTTGACTTCATCTATGGATATGGCAAAATTCATGCCTGCAAGAGGCTGTATGCTTGAACTTATTAAACCTATAACCTCTCCCGCCTCATTACACAAGGGTCCTCCGTAACCCCCTGCATATATTTCTGAATCTGTCTGAAATATCTTATAGGTAATTTCTTTGCCTGTATCATTATCTTTAATCTTCACTTTTCTATTTATTGAGCTTATTATACCATTCGTAATGGAGCTGCCATATTCCTGACCAAAGGGGTTTCCTATAGCAACTGCCACATCACCTTGTCTAACACTAGCAGCATCGCCAAACTTTACTATAGGAAGGTCCTTGGCATCTATTTTTATCACTGCTATATCAGAATTTTTATCAACACCTACCACCTTTGCTTCAAAGGGATCCAGCTTATTATAAGGCAATTTAACCATTACCCTATCTGCCCCTTGAATTACGTGATAGCTAGTAACTATGTAGCCATTAGAATCAAATATTATTCCTGATCCAGAATAACTATTTATAGTCTCATTAAAAAAATTATCAGCATTATTAGAAATCCCTACCACTGCAGGTGCTACTGTCTCTGCTATCATATTAGTAACATTCTTAGGGATTACGTTTGATGAGTAATCAGGTTTTCCTGGAGTATAAATACCAGTACCTGATATATAACTAGGCTTCTCAGTAAAATAGGAGCTATATTTACCTTCAATTAGTATAGTTGCTGTAACACCACCAGATAAGGAAGCAATAAGGACAAAAGCTACTCCTTTTAAGGCTGCCTTAATTTTTGATTTTCTAGTGTTATTCCTAAAATTAATCTTTCCGCTGCTATGATTTACTATGGCCTCATTACCCTGTTCCTCATCCTTATGGGAGCTACTTCTTCTAACACTTCCATAGTCTCTACGAATGTCTGCAAGATTTTCTAAAACTCTAGTAGTCCTATTTATATCATTATCATATTCTCTATAAAAATTATTCATGCAGCCCCACCCCTTAAACAGAATAAGCTTATGCTTTTCTCAAAGTAAAGTAAAAAGTTACACCTTCTTTTTCTCCATTTTCTACCCATACATCTTCACCATGCTGAGTAAGAATATTTCTAACAATAGGAAGTCCTAATCCTGTACTAAGTTTTGAAGTACGAGATTTATCTGATTTATAAAATCGTTCCCATATATGTTTCTTGTCTTCCTCTGCAATCTTTGGGCCACTATTATATATTGACACTAGGACCTTATCGCCCTTAGTCTTAGTAACAACTCGTATTCTACCTTTGTCATTAACATACTTTATAGCATTATCAAGGAGATTAGTTACTACTTGTATTATTCTATCCCTATCTGCATACGCATATAAGTGTTCATCCTGTAAAGTAACATCAACACTTAACTCTTTTTGATTTATTCTGGCCTCAGCCTTTATTACACATAATCTTATAATTTCATTTATATCAATTTGTCGCATATCTAGCTTAAATTTACCTGCATCAAATACAGAAAGATCTAGTAAATCATTAACCAACCTAGCTAACCTCTGAATTTCCTCATAAGCAATAGAAAGGTAATCCTTTTCTTTTTCTTTTGGAATAACCCCATCTAAAACTCCTCCAATAAAGCCTTTTATGGAGGTTATAGGTGTTCTAAGCTCATGAGAAACGTTGGATATAAAGGTTCTTCTATCATTTTCAACCTTTTCCAAGGAATCTGCCATGGTATTGAAAGACATGGCCAGCTCTCCTATTTCATCCATAGAGCTTACATTTGCTCTTCTTTCTACTTCTCCCTTAGCTATCTTTTGAGCTGCCTTATTTATCTCTGCAAGAGGTCTTACAACCATTCTTGTTGTAGCTTTATGCAAAATAAAAGCAGTTGCTCCAATCATACCTATTGCTGTTATCCACATAAAAACGGCTATACTTTTAATAGGCTCTTCTATAGTTTTAATAGGAGTGAAAGTAACTATAGCACCTTGAAAGGCATCATTTTCTACTATCGGTACTATATATACGTACATTTTTTCAGAAAAGATCTCATTATCACTCATAATCTTTTCTATACTTTTTCCAGAAGACAATTTGTCATAGTCATCAGAAATGAAGTTTCTATATAGTAATTCATTATATTTTTCATCAGAAACAATATGCACTAAGCCTATTTTGTTGATGAAAAGCATATCTTCTTCCATAGAGTCACTAATTAGCTCTATCCTATCTTTTAGCTTGCTTAAATAAGAAAAGCCCTCAAAATCCGCATCCTCAATCATCCATTTTCGAATTCCATCTACCATCTTATCCATATGAGCTTTTCTCTGATTATAATAATGATCCTTAAATCTAATAAATAGTATGCTGCACATGGTTGTTATACATACTGCAGATATTAGTGTATAGACTACTACAATTTTTAAGGCAAGACCTCTTTTACGCATCTACTTCACCTCAAATTTATAACCGACTCCCCAAACTGTCTCAATTTGCCAATTAGCTCCACCAGTTAGCTTTTCTCTTAATCGTTTTACATGAACATCTACAGTTCTTGAATCACCAGGATAATCATAGCCCCATACCTCGCACAATAATTGTTCTCTTGTAAACACTCTATTTTTGTTGCTTGCTAAAAAGTATAAAAGCTCAAATTCCTTTGGTGGCATCTTTACTTCCTCATTTTTATATATAACACTATAGGAATTAGCATCTATGGTCATGTCTTCAAAATTTAACACTTCTCTATTGGTACTATCTGTATTGTATCTTCTTAATACAGCCTTAACTCTAGCAATAAGCTCCTTTGGCTCAAAGGGCTTTACTATATAATCATCTGCCCCTAATTCTAATCCTAAAACCTTATCAAAGGTTTCTCCCTTAGCAGTAAGCATTATTACTGGAGTTGAATTGTCCTTTCTAATCCACTTGAGTACATCTATACCATCTACACTAGGCAACATAATATCTAAAAGAACTATATCTGGTTTATATTCATTAAAGGCCTCTTGAGCTTCTCTTCCATCATTACTTACTCTAGTAGAGTACCCTGAATTCTCCAAGTACATCTTTATTACTTCTGCAATATTAACATCATCATCTACAATAAGCACCTTTGCTATTTTACCATCCATGTACACACCCCACCTTCACATTTGTCATCTAACAAATTTTATTTTTAAGGTATAAACAAAAAAGAGCAGTATGTCCTTTTGTCTTAATTCTAATTTATCACATTTATAAGCCAATATAACATAGTATTATAAAAAAGTTACAAATTATTTACTTATAGCCCTAACTTTTAAGGTACTTTTGACATAAAAAATAGAAGATCTAGATAAACTAAATCTTCTATTCTAACTAATTAAGCTTCCTCAAACAACTTACTGATTGGTTGTTCGTCATAAACTCTCTTTATAGCTTCAGCAAACATTGAAGCTACTGAAATTGTTCTTATCTTATCAATGATTTTTTCCTGTGGTAAATTTACTGTATTTAACATTATCAGTTCCTTAATAGCACTGCTTGCAATTCTTTCAATAGCTGGACCAGAAAGTACCCCATGGGAACAACATGCGTAAACTTCTTTTGCTCCTAAATCAGCTAAAGCATTAGCTGCATTAGTAATAGTTCCAGCGGTATCTATCATATCATCAACTAAAATCGCTATCTTACCCTTTACATCGCCGATGATATTCATTATTTCACTTACATTAGCTTTAGGTCTTCTCTTATCTATAATAGCTATTGGTGCATGTAGCTTATCTGCAAACTTTCTTGCTCTAGTAACACTGCCTAAGTCTGGTGATACTACAACTACATCCTCATTTTCCTTATAGCCTCTTTCAATGAAATACTTAGCAAGTAGTGGCACTCCCATTAGGTTATCTAGAGGTATATCAAAGTACCCTTGTATTTGGGCAGCATGTAAATCCATTGTTAATACTCTATCTGCACCAGCTGTTGCTATAATGTCTGCAACTAATTTAGCAGTGATTGGATCTCTTGCTTTAGTCTTTCTATCCTGTCTAGCATAGCCATAGTATGGTATAACTGCTGTTATTCTACCAGCAGAAGCCCTTTTAAAGGCATCCATCATAATTAGTAGCTCCATCAAATTGTCATTAACAGGAGAATTAGTAGGCTGAACTACGAATACATCCGCACCTCTTACAGATTCGTTAATATCTACTGATATTTCTCCGTCACTAAATTTACCTACTCTGGATTTGCCTAGCTCTATGCCTAATATATCAGCAATGTCCTTAGCTAATTGTGGGTGTGCATTTCCAGTGAAAATTTTAATGTTCTTACCATGGGTTATCATTTAGTAAGCCTCCTTTTGTTTTTCTACTTATTTGAGTTTCTTCTATTTACCCAGCCTTCTTTATTTATCTGTTTAGCTCTTGCTATAGCTAAACTTCCTTCTGGTACATCTTCAGTTATGGTTGATCCCGCTGCAGTATAGGTATTGTCCTCTAGTTCAACCGGTGAAACAAGATTTGTATTGCAACCTATAAAAACATTATTGCCTATCTTTGTCTTATGCTTCTTTTTTCCATCATAATTTACCACTACAGTTCCACACCCAAAGTTACAATTGCTGCCTACTTCCGCATCACCAATATAGGTAAGATGAGAAACCTTAGTATTATCACCTATAGTAGATTTCTTAATCTCAACAAAATCTCCTATCCTTACTTCCTTTCCGATAACGCTTTCTGGTCTTATATAGGCATATGGTCCTACGGTGGTATTCTCGCCTATAACACTTTCCAATATAACAGAAGATTGTATAATTGCACCCTGTTCAATAACACTATCTTCAATTCTATTGTTTGGATATAGAACAACTCCACTCTTTATAACCGTCTTTCCCTGTAGAACATTGCCAGGATATATTAGAACATCCTTTTCAATTTCAACATCACTATCGATATATGTATTTGCTGGGTCAATAATAGTAACCCCATTTGTCATATGCTTATAATTAATTCTCTCCCGCATAATCTTTTCTGCTTGGGCTAACTCCACTCTTGAATTTACACCAAGAGTTTCCTCAAAATCTATAACTAAAGCTCCTACTGCTTTTCCTTCCTTCTTTAGTATACCTATAACATCTGTAAGGTAATATTCTCCCTGAGCATTATTGTTAGTTAGCTTATCTAAGCTTGCTAATAAATCCTCTATGTCAAAGGCGTACATACCTGCATTTATTTCTTTTACCTTTAGTTCTTCTTCATTACAATCCTTATCTTCTACTATTCTTCCTACACTGTTTCCCTCACGTATAACTCTTCCATAGCCTTTAGGATTATCTACTATTGAAGTTAAAATTACGGCACTATATTTACCTTCTTGCTGATAGTTAATTAATTCTCGAACCGTTTCTTCTCTAATTAAAGGGGCATCCCCTGTAAATACAGCTACAACTCCTTGTTTTCCTTGTAGAAAATCCCTTGCACACATCATTGCATGGCCAGTTCCTAACTGTTTATCCTGTAAGCTGTAGAAAACCTTTCTGCTTTCTGTTTCAGCCTTTACTTCTTCTGCGCCCTTTCCAACAATCACATTAACTTCCTCTAAATCTGCCGCTCTCATTGTATCAATAACATGATTCACCATTTCCTTGCCGCATACCTTGTGAAGCACCTTTGGCTTAAGGGATTTCATCCTCTTTCCTTCACCTGCTGCAAGTATAACAGCACACTTATACATAATAACACCTCTTTTATGGATCATTCATACTATTAGCAAATAGCTTTGTAGCTGTTTAATAGTACTTTTTTTCACTAAGGCTTTTTCATCCTTATATTATTATATTTTATCCCACTTCTTTTTTCAACCTTTAAACTGTTTTTAGAAAATTCCCAAAAAATAAAAAGGAGTTTGAACTCCTTTTTATTCCTCTACATTTTCTGCAGCTTCTGATTCTTCTTCACTTTTAACCTTTGCATATTCATCTAAAATAGCTTTTTGAATCTTTTCTCTTGTTTCAGTATTGATAGGATGTGCTATGTCTTTAAATTCTCCATCCGGAGTTTTTCTGCTAGGCATAGCTATGAACAAGCCATTTTGTCCTTCTATTACCTTTATATCATGAACAACAAATTCATTATCAAAGGTCACAGACACAATCGCCTTCATTTTTCCATCAGCTGCAATCTTTCTAATTCTAACATCAGTTATCTGCATTACAATCCACCTCCGTGATGCTTTATGCTATTACTATTTCTCTGTCCATCTCAAATTTCCTCTTTTTTTAGTTAAAAAAATTAAAATTTTTTGAATATTTTTATCTATATAGCTTGGATGGTAAAAAAACAGCCTTTCCTTCTTCATTTATACCAGCGTAATCAATGATAGATATATAGTCTGTTACCAGCTTTTTTGTAATATCTACAGTATCAACCAATATCCCTATACCTACAAGCTCACTCTCGAATTCCTTTAATAAATCTAGGATACCTAGAGCAGTACCTCCAGCCTTCATAAAGTCATCTATAAATATACATTTACTGTTCTTGTGAATGGAACGTTTTGGCAAGGACATGTTTTGAATTCTACCGCTGCTTCCAGAGACGTAGTTAATAGTAACGGTAGGTCCTTCTGCCACCTTATTGTCCCTTCTGACAATCACTAGTTGTACTCCAAGGTTTTTTGCCACCTCAAAGGCTAAAGGTATTCCCTTGGTTTGCACTGTTACAACATAATCTACAGACTTTTCAATAAAATGGGATGCCAGTATAGCTCCAGCCTTTCTTATCACATCAGGATTATACATTATATCAGTCATATATATGAAATTCCCTGGAATTATTCTACTACTGTCAGACATCATTTCGCAAAGCTCTCTAGCAAAGCTTTTGCTTTCGTCCTCTCCAACGCCAACAATATATTTAACTCCACCTGCAGCTCCAGCTATAGTTTCAACTCTTCCCATATTTAAGGCGCTAAAGGCCTTTTTTATCATTACAATATCTTCACTTATAGTAGACTTAGCAGCATTAAGCATCTCGGTAAAAGTATTTAAGTTTATTACCTTGTTAGGATTCTCCACAAGTATTTTTGTTATTGCCGAAACTCTATTGTTTCTGCTAAACTTCTCCATATTATCACCTACACTAAAAACAATATTTTTATTAACATCAATACCATTATTCATATTTTATTCCAATTTCCGAATAATATCAACAATAATAT